>JBBRJW010000152.1:0-6541 GCA_038218705.1 Chthonomonadales bacterium
TCGCCGTGATCTGCCCGGAGACCAGCGCCGATGAAGCATCGATCGTCGCGGATCGGATCCGAGCGACCGTCGCATCGAGTGAAATCATCGTTGAGGGCACTCGGATCAAAGTGACCGTTAGCGTGGGACTTTCGGCCTGCAAGGCGGGCACGCACGATGAAGAGGAGATGTTCGCTCGCGCCGATGAAGCGCTCTACGAAGCAAAGAGGCGGGGAAAGAACCAGGTTATCGTCGGCCGCGCGGACAGCGCACAGCCAGACTAATCTGCAAGAAACGGGAATTCGTGGTCGGCCTCGGGCAGCAGCGCAAAGGCTCCCACGACGGCGCGGTCGAACTGAGTGCCCGCGCCCGCCATCAACCTTCCGATAGCGTCGTCGTGGGATCGCTGCTTCTGGTAGACGCGCGCGGAAGTCATTACTTCGTAGGCGTCGACCACGGATAGGATGCGGGAGAGACGCGGGATCTCCGTTCCACGCAGCCCATCGGGATATCCGGTTCCGTCGTACCACTCATGATGATGCCGGACGACAACGGAGACGGCGCTCAACTGCGCAATCCGTCCTACAATCTCCGCTCCTCGGGCAGGATGCTGCCGGATAATCACCCATTCGTCGGGCGTCAGCTTGTCGGGCTTATTCAGAATGGAATCAGGGATGGCTATCTTGCCAACGTCGTGTACCTGCGCCGCAAAATCGAGAAGCTGTCGGTCCTCTATCGAGAGGGAGAGCAGATCCCCCACTCTCCCGCAGATGCCTGCAACACGGCGGGAGTGTCGAGAAGTGTGCGTCTCCTTCGCATCGATGGAGAGCGCGAGCGCCTGGACCGCCGCAATTGCCGTGGACGCCTCCTGGCGGGCATCCCGCTGAATCTGCAGAGCATATCGCTCAAGGTTACGCTCGACGATAAGCGGGACGGTCTCGATGTTGAAGGGCTTGGGGATGAAATCTGTGATACCGCACTGAAATGCTGAACGCATCAATTCGGTGTCACCGTGGGCAGTGATCAGCACGATCGGGACGTCCATTCCGGCATCCCGGATGCGCGCCGCCACATCCAGGCCGCTCATGCCGGCCATCTTCATGTCGCTGATAATGAGGTCGAAGGGTGCGGCGCCGAGATGTCCGATAGCCTCTTCGCCATTCTCGGCGAGCGTTACCTCATAGCCGTGGCGGACCAACACACGAACGAGCACATCGCGAATCCACGGATCGTCGTCTATGATAAGGATACGCGTCGGACCACGGTCGCAGTCCCTGGATGGAAGAGTGCCTGTTCCCGGGCTCGCAGCAACAGTCGGAAAGTCACCATAGGCCGGGACGAGCGACGGCCAATAGCCCTGTTTCGCAGCATCGAATCCACTATTTGCCATGACAGCCGGTCTTTCACTCCGCGGGACGGCGGGAGAACGGGGAACCGAGGAGAGATTGCAAGTTGTCTAGCCACGTCGGCATGGTTTGCGCCGCGATTAGACGACAATGCTATCCTTTAATGTTCCAGATCGAGTCCATTGACTCCTTCCAGGGGCTCTGCTATAATTTGGAATCGCCGCGAGTAGTTGACGCCTGTTCGCCAGATCGGGCGGGCGCACTGCCGCTGGCACGCTTTTGGAGGCATGTACCGTTGGAAGTTCAATCGATTGATATCCTGCTGATTGCCGAAGACACAGATCAGCCCCGTAAGCATCACAGCGAGGAGAGCCTGGCCGGGCTGGCCGATAGTATCAAGCAGCATGGAATGCTGAACCCGATTACCGTCACCCCCATTGAAGCATCCGATAGGTATCGTATCGTGACAGGTGAGCGCAGATGGCGGGCCGCGTCGATGGCGAAGCTGAATACTATTCCATGCATTGTGAAGTCGGTTTCAAAGGATGAACGCCTCACCGAGCAGCTTATCGAGAATCTTCAGCGGGAAGACCTCCAGCCTCTGGAGAAGAGCAAAGCCATTGAGCATGTCAAACAGACGCTCAACCTTACCAATCGGGAGATTGCTCGCCGGCTGGGTCTCTCCGAGCGGACCGTTGGCTACCTGCTCGACCTGCTGGCGCTTCCTGAGACGATTGGCGAGTCCGTCGTATCGAGCCCGAACAGGCCGGCCGATGGGCAGCTAACCGAAAAGCACGCTCGCTTCCTGAAGCAGCTTAACGAGGAGCCGGACCTTCAGACGGCGGTGGTCGATCGCATCCGTGAGGAACGCCTCTCAACAGAGGATACCGGTAACCTTGTCAAAGCCCTGAAGCGTCAGCCCGACAAGGCGCGAGAGATCATGGAGAGCCCGACGGATCACCTCGCCCGATTCTTTCAGGATGACCCACTTGATGTTGTCGACCTGGATGACTCCGCCAGCGGCGAAACCCGCAGACCATCTGCCTATTCCCAGCGGATCATCGACTTCCTCCCAATGCTCTCAGGCCTCGACGTGAGCAGGATGGCTCACTCCGAGCTGCGCCAGGTTGAAGACGCCCTGACGACGCTTCGCATCGCGGTCGATTCTCTGCTTCGGACTTGTAAAGAACAGCTTGGAGAGACGGTGTAATGGCAACTGAATATTCGTTTGACGTGGTTTCGAAGGTGGACATCAACGAGGTTAAGAACGCGATTGATCAGGCGGAGAAAGAGGTAGCTGGGCGTTTCGACTTCCGCAACTCAAAGGCTTCCATGAAGCTCGAAGAGGAGACGATCAAGGTGCTCGCGGACAACGAGATGCAGCTTGAAGCCCTGCTGGATATCATTCGCTCGAAGATGGCGAAGCGGAGCGTTTCGCTCAAAGCGCTTGAGTACGGCAAGGTTGAATCGGCGTCCGGTGGAGCGGTTCGACAGGTCGTGACGCTGAAGCAGGGCATTCCTATCGACAGCGCAAAGGAGCTAGTTCGGGACCTCAAGTCGGCCGGGGTCAAGGTGAACGCTCAGATACAGGGCGACCAACTCAGGATCTCTGCGAAGGACAAGGATGCTCTGCAGTCCGCCCAGACCTATCTCAAGAAGCGCGATGACCTGCCCTTTGACGTGGCCTTCAACAACTACCGGTAAAAAAGGGCGGCGGGCCAAAGGAGAGAAAATGCCCGCCGCCTGAGGTTAGGAAGGTGAACTCGTTACACTTGTATTATCAGCGGAATGCGGTGCAAACTTCAGGCTGATTTGCGCGCGGTAAGCGGCAGTGGCCCTGGCGGTTTATCGTATATGCAGCCGCCGCTCAGCAGCTCTGCAATGGCTGAGCGGCGGTATGCAAATATCTTCTCGATCTCCCAGCGTATTGCCAGTTTGTGGAGCGCCGCCCCGATGAGGCCAAATGGAATCCGGTACCGAACACGGTCCTTCATCGTAACTCCGCCTTCGCACTCTTCGAACCTATGAGTGTGCTCCCAGAGGATATATGGCCCGCGCAGCGATCGATCAACAAACCGCTCGCCCGGCTCCCACACTTCGATCAGAGTTCGCCACCGATACCCGACTCCATACTGCTTGAGCCGGTAGTCTATGATGGTCCCCTGCCCTATCGTGGCGGGCTCCACTCGCACCGTTTCGAATCTAAGCCAGGGCGGAGTGATCTGCTCAAGATTCCTGGGGTCGCAGAAGAACGCGAATACCGTTTCCCGGGTGCCGGGGAACCACTGACACTGCTCGAGCAGATACTCGGGCGCTCCCAGAGCGACGATTGCATGCATATCCCTCTCCCGTCCACATATATCATTCCTGATAAATATTACGACTACGGGGACGGCGTGGTTGCCGCCGGAGCAGGTGGATCCCTATAGCCGGCGCAGCCCCAGGGCCGCGATGTGCTCACCGATAGCGAGCGAAGCCGTGGCGGCGGGCGAAGGCGCGTTCAGCAGGTGGATAGCCCGTTCTCCCTCGCTGATCAGGAAGTCGTCCACAAGCCGCCCATCGGGCAGCACGGCCTGAGCACGAACGCCGGCCGAGGGATTCGTCAGGTCGGCCGATGTGATTTCCGGCAAGAGCCTCTGCAGACTCGAAGCGAATAGCCGCCTGCTCAGCGACCTCGCGACCTCAGCCATCCCGGTGCGCCAGTGCCGCGCCGCCAGACGCGCCATCCCGGAATAGGCCAGGACCTCCAGCGCGTCGCGAGCGCTGAATGCGCCGCGGCGATACCCCTCGCGCTTCCAGCTGAGAACTGCGTTCGGGCCCGCGTGAACGGTACCGTCCACCATACGCGTCAGGTGAACGCCCAGGAACGGGAACCGCTCGTCAGGCACCGGGTAGATGAGGGAATTCACGAGATATGCGCGGTCCGGTGGCAGCTCGAAGTACTCGCCACGAAACGGAATGATGCGCGCAGCGGGCCGGGCCCCTGCCATACGCGCAACGCGGTCGCACTGCAGTCCCGCGCAATTGATCAGGAGATCGGCCATGATCTCGCTCTCCGCGGTCTGGATGGCCATGCCGTCCGCACGAGAGGTGATCGAGAGGACCGCCGCGCCGCACCGCAGCTCCCCGCCGGCATCGATTGCCTCCTCAGCAAGTCGCCCTGAGACCAGCCTATAGTCCACGATCGCGGTCTCGGGCACATGCAGAGCCGCTGCGCCCGCGGCATGAGGCTCTAAGGCCGCCAGTCCGGCGGGATCGAGAAGCGCGACTCGCAGGCCGTTAGCTGCGCCGCGGTCCGCCAGCATCCTCAGCCGCTCGCGCTCCCGGTCATTCGCAGCGACGATCACTTTGCCGACTCGAGCGACCGGGAGCCCACGCTCCTGGCAGAACGAGATCATGGCCTCGCCACCGGTTCGCGCCATGACTGCCTTCGCGGAGCCGGGTCGATAGTAGACGCCGGAATGGACCACTCCACTGTTGTGGCCAGTCTGATGAGCGGCCCAGTGGCCCTCTTTCTCCAGCAGCACCAGCCGGAGGCCGGGGCGCGCGCGCAGGAGCGTCCAACCCGTGGCCAGTCCGACTATTCCCCCGCCTACGATTGCAGCATCGAACCTCTCCATCGTCACTCGCTTTCCGCCCATGATGAATCTATCGGCCGGCCAACATTGACACCACCGTCGTGCGTCCGGTATCCTCAGATCAGCGCAGTACATCCAGGCGCGCCATGAGAGAGGATAACCAGTTGGCCGAGCGCCCAACGGTGGCCGTCTACTACTTTCCCAATTACCACGCCGACGCCCGCAATGCCTCCATTCACGGGCCAGGGTGGACGGAGTGGGAGCTCGTACGTGCGGCGCGGCCCCGGTGGCCGGGACACAAGCTTCCGCGAGTTCCACTCTGGGGAGAAACCGATGAGGCGGATCCAGGGCAGATGGCTCAGAAGATCGATGCCGCGGCGGACCACGGTGTCGACGTGTTCGTGTTCGACTGGTACTGCTACGATGATGGCCCATTTCTCCAGCGCGCCCTCGACGAAGGGTTCATGCAGGCCCACAATCGGGCCAGACTCAAGTTGGCCCTGATGTGGGCCAACCACGACTGGATCGACATCCATCCCGCAAAGCGATCCGTACCGCCGCATCTCAATTTCCCTGGCAACATCTCCAGAGATACCTGGCCCCGCATCGTTCGGCAGCTCGTAGACAAGTACTTCTCTCACCCCTCTTACTGGCGCCCGGCGGGCATGCCCTATTTCTCGATCTACGAGATCAACCGATTCATTGAGTGCATGGGCGGACTGGCCGGAGCGGCATCTGCCCTCGACGAGCTTCGCCAGGCCGCGCGGGCCGCTGGTTTCCCGGATATTCACGTAAACGCGGTCGTCTGGGCGATCCCGGTGCTGCCAGGCGAATCTGGGCTGGACAATCCTCGTGCCGCCGTCAGCGTCCTCGACGTGACCAGCGTCACGAGCTACGTCTGGGTGCACCACGTACCAATACACTTCCCCGTGATGCCGTACGAGGCGTGTCGCGAGCGATACGAGGCGTACAGAGAGAGCGCTTCCGCGCTCTTCTCCCCGATCCCCTACCACCCGAACGTCACGATGGGCTGGGATCCCTCTCCACGAACTGTGCAGACGGACGTTTACGACAATGTCGGATACCCGTTTATGGGTACTCTCGGTGGAAACACCCCGGCCGCCTTCCGACTGGCCCTGCAGAGCGCTCGCGACTGGCTCGCAGCGCAGGGCCAGCGCGCGCCGGTTCTTACAATCAATGCTTGGAACGAGTGGACTGAAGGCAGCTACCTCGAGCCGGACCAGGAGTATGGAACCGGGTACCTCGAGGCGATACGCGAAGTCTTCGGGGTGCGCAACGGATAGTTGACCGATTGGTCGAGGAGGAAAGGCTTGGCAGCACTTAATCCACGCGAGCGTCAGGAAGAGTGGGAGATGCAGAGTCTCGCACCGTGGGCTGCGCGCGCCCGCACCTCCCGCGGGCGGGCGCGCCCGGAGCCTGACGATCCCGTCCGCACCGCGTTCCAGCGGGACCGGGATCGGATTCTCCACTCCCGGGCCTTCCGCCGGCTAAAGCATAAGACTCAGGTGTTCATCGACCCGGAAGAGGACCACTTCCGCACCCGGCTCACCCACACTCTTGAGGTCTCACAGATCGCGCGTACAGTAGCGCGGGCGCTGCGGCTGAATGAAGACCTCA
>JBBRJW010000153.1:0-6537 GCA_038218705.1 Chthonomonadales bacterium
CGTGAAGACTCGCACGCATTCGTTGCTCAATCAGGGGCTCTTCTACTTCGAGTGGCTCGCCACCATGAGCGATGAGCGCGCACTGGCGCTCCTCCAGAAGTTCGATGAGTTGATCCGACAACATGCCACTTTCCGTGAAGTGTTTGGTCTCATCTAAATGAGGGGATGGCTCAGGTGGCAGCGAGGAGCGACAGCCTCTTGTGGGCCCGCATCTTCGCGAGCTCCGGATTACGGCACGCGACCAATCGCTCGCCGGGGAACTCGGGGTGCGCGAGCTCGAAGAGATTCCGCTCGTCGAAGAGGCCGAGCTGGAGATGGCCGCCGTCCAGCAATTCACGGATCTGCGCGCTCTTGAGCGCGGTGACCCAGTCGAGGCCGTCGGCCTTCAACTCCTCGATGGCCTTCGTCGAGATCATGCCGCGGTCGCCCACCGCGGCCACGTGCTTCAGCCCGTACTTCTGCTGAAGCTTGCGGATCTGCGGCATCAACGTGACGGAGTCGCTCGTATTGCCATCGAAGACGGAGATCGCGGTCGGACAGCCGCGGCTGTCGGTGACAAGCCCGTAGTTGACCTGCAGCTTCCCCTTCTTGCCGTCGCGGTTGTGGCCGAGCTTGGCGAGCGGGCACTTCTCACCTTCGAAGTAGCTCGAGGAGAGGTCGTAGAGCACCAGGCTGTCGTCGCGAAGGTGACGCGCGACGAGCTTCTTCTCAATCGCTTCCTGCCGGTCGAGCAGCCAATCCATGGCCGAGTAGAGGTCGTCCTCGGTGGCCGACGCCACGCCGAGATCCTGCGCCAGCGTGCTCGTGTGCCACCACCGCGTCGTCGCGAGCTTGGTCCGCGGCGCCAGGATACGAGCCGTGACCATCGCCATCACCAGCGCTCGCTCGGGACATGGGCGCGATGCGAGAAGCTCCTCGAAGCCCAGCTTCCGCATCGCGCTCCGGACCGCCTGGACGTGGCCATGCGCTGCCGACGCGGTGATCTCGAAAGCCTCGGCAGCCGGTGCGAACGCCTGGCCCTTCAGCGATTGGCGGACGAGCTCGACGACATGCTCCGGCAGGTGCGAGAGGTTGCCGACCGTCTCGTTCTTGACCTTGTCGCCCTCGCGGTAGCTGCGGCGGAGGAGGTGAGACGAGTAGGTCCTGCCTTTGTAGTAGCGCTTTGTCGTGACGACGTGAACCGCACCGCCGCGTCGAGCCATGCGCACTTGTACCGCGCGGCGCCGCTGGCGTCAACGAACTTTAGTGACTACATTTGGATCCACCTGAAAGGAGTAGAACTGCTGCGCCTCAGCGCCTACATCAGCAAAAGCGCGCCGGCAGTGAAGGGAACTTCAGTCTATGGGCTCGTCGATGACAACCTCGCCTCTTCCGTGACGAACGGGCCTCAGAATGGCGGCGACAAATCCGGCTAGCGCGACGCACTCAGCAGCACAGACCGCCCACGACATCCCGAGCGCGCCGTTGCCCGGCGCGAGGAGGAGAGCGAGGGCGAGACTCGTCACACCCGCCGCCGCCGTCGTCCAGGCGACTGCGGAGTCCCGACCGGAAGCGAGGAGCCACTGTAAGCCGAGAACATTGTTCACCGCCCGAAGGGGAAGGAGGGTTAGCAGCACCCTGAATACCGGAACGGCTCCCGTGAACTGTGGACCGAGCGCCTTCTGAATCAGCCAAGGGGCCGAGAGCCACGTAGCCACAGCCAGTGAGCAACTGATCCCGACAACTGCCATCACAGTCAAGCGGGCGAGGCGGCGGGCCCCGCGCGGATCGGATGCCATCAGGTGGCTCATGCGCGGGTACAGCGCTTGCGACAGCGGGGCGAAGCCCGATAGCAGTACCAACACCATGCGCTCGGCGCCGCCGAACATACCCACCGCGAGCGGAGTGGCGAGCACACCCAACACCAGGGCGTTGGCAGTGGTGCTCGTGCTGGTTGATAGCCGAAAGAAGAACGGGCCGAACCCAGCGCGAAGGGCGGCGCCCGCGCGCCCCAGGTGCGGGAGGCGCCATCCGGTCTCCCGATACATCCAGACCGTAGGGAGCAGCGTGGAGCAGGCGCCTGCACCCCCTTGAATGGCAGACACCCTCCACATGTCGGCAGGGTCGTGGACCAACAAGAAGATAGCAGCAGTTCCCAAGACACGCGCCGCCAGTTCAACGCCCACGGCCCTCCCCATCCGTTCGGTCCCCTGAAAGTACCAGAATGGGCTGAAGCCCTGCGCCCCAATCTGGAGCGCGACTCCGATAAGGAACCGCGGTTCCTGCCGAAATGCCGGCATTCGCGATGCCGCAGCAGCACCGGCCATGACCGCCGGTAGCAACAATACTGCGCGGGCGGCGTAGATGTCGCTCACCGTGCGCGCCACCCGTTCCGGCTCGCGCCGGCATCCAGCGATGGCCCTGGTGGCGGAGATGTTGAAGCCGTATTCCACGAAAAGCGCTACCACGCTTGCAAAGCCCTGGGCGATCAGCACGTAGCCCCATGGTCGCGGCCCGAGCACGCGCGACAAGTACGGCAACGTCACCAGCGGCAGAATGGCACCCGCGGCCTGCACCGTATAGAGGGCTGTCGCGTTGCGTATGACGGGATGTGCGACCAGCGAGCGCAAGGCGAAGCCCCTCACTCCCAGACCGCCTCATTGCTGGTGTCTGCCCTGGAAGAGCGCGCCGCAGTGCAGAGCGACACGCCGATGATGTAAGGAAGCCATTCGGACCACTCGGTGCTCAAAGGGTGAAATAGGGCCGCGAACGCGAAGACGGCGAGTTGGAATACGCCGTTGTAGTACAGCGCCCGCTCGAGGGCACTGGGAGCGAGCCGAGCGGCGCGCATGATTGCGCGGGCCGATGTCAGCCACCCAAGTGCCAGCGCGGCAAAGGAGAACGCGCCGAGCGGTCCGAGATCACCCCAGACTTGCAGGTAGCTCACGTGAACCACCATCGGGCCGAATTCTGTATCGATCCGGGTGCTTCCTATTCCGCCCCCCGTGAAAGGATGCTCAACCACGGCCGCGATAGCCGCCTGCAGCATTTCCATTCTCGCCGGGTCCGCACCTTCGGCTCCTTCGGTGGAGAAAGCGGGCGCGCTCGGGAGAGTGCGCCGAATCCGAGCTAGCCCCCCCTGGGCACTCTCGTCCTGGACGCCCGGCCGCAACAATATGAACCATGCTAGACCAAGGGTAGCAATCGCGGTTCCGCTCAGGCGAAGGAGCAGCCGCGCCTCGTCCATGTGATTCAGACGGCGCTCGCTAATGATGACATAGAGCCAGAACAGCACGGCAATAGGAATCAGAGCCAGCGCCGTTCTCGAGCCGTCGCCGACGATACACGCAGCGCTCCCGGCCAAGGTCAACAGTGGGAGCCAGCGCCGGCGACCACGTTCAGCCCCGCTTCGGTAAAGCGAGTAGACGAACACAACAGCTCCAACGCGCCACAGCGACCCGGGCCAGTTCAGAGCTGTTCCCCATCGACCCGGCGCCAGTAGATAGGCAGTGGGCAAGCCGAAGAGGGCCCCACCTCCCAGAAGTGCCGCATTTACCACGGCGGCCGCTACCGCTGCGCTGATCGCCGTCCTGGCAAACTTGGGATGCGTGACAAACAGGCTCATGCCGCCAAAGAGAATGGCGACCAGCTTCAGGGCCTGTTTGGCGCCCTCGGCGGGCTCCGGGCTGGTCACTGCCGACAACAGCATCGCGAGGATCAACGTGGTGGCAGCCAGGTACACCGGATGTCTCAACCGATAGCGCTGCCGAAGGAGGGTTGGCAGGCCGAGAACGACGCACGCCCCCGCCGTGGCCCAGTGGATGTACAACCAGAGCGTGACTTTCAGGTCGGCTGCAAACACCAAAAACGACCAGCACCACACGAGGAAGTTCAACCACCGTGTGCGCCCCTCGCCAAGGGGTCGTCTTGGGAGAGGCTTCCTGGGCACCGGTCCCCGCGTTGCGAGCGCGGTAGGCCAAAGGGTGGCGGTCCTCGCTGCTCCGAGACGAACCTCTGGTTTGTCAGGTCGCGCCAGAATGCGCTCCAACCGTCACCAACGCTTCCCGAAGTCGTTCATTGTAGTAGCGCGCCGTCACCCCCAATCCCTGGGCAACCGAGTGGGCGGGCGCGTACCCGATGTAACGGCGCGCGGCGTCGAGATCCGCCAGGCTGTCGGCGACATCGCCGGGCCGAACACCTCGATGCTGTGGAGTCGCGGATGCCGCGAGTGGAAAGAATTTGGCCACCTCGTCGCGAATCAGCCCAAACAGGGTCAGCAACGACGTCTGGGTGCCACATGCGATGTTGTAGATGGCGCTCTTGGGCTGGTCGGACCCGGTCGCGGCCAGCAGGTTCGCTTGAACCACGTTCTGCACGTAGCAGAAGTCCCGGGTCACCGAACCATCGCCATTGATGTACACCGGCAGCCCCGACGCGAGCGCAGCGAACCATAGCGGAATGACTGCTGCATACGGTCCGAGGGGATCTTGCCGGGGTCCAAAGACGTTGAAGTACCGCAGCCCGGTCGTCGGGACCCCGCCGGGAACGCTGGCAGTGAAGGCTTGGGCGTAGAGCTCGTCAGCTCTCTTCGAAGCGGCATACACGGAGCGGGGAATCCCAAGCACGGCCTCTCTCTTGGGGAGGTCCGGACTGTCACCGTACACGGAGCTCGAGCTCGCGTAGACGAACCGGTGAACGTGCTCCTCGCGGGCGGCGACGAGCATGTGCATGAAGCCGCTAACGTTCACATCGTGAGTTGAAATGGGATCGGCGATGGAGCGCGGCACCGAGCCCAGCGCGGCTTGATGAAGCACGTAGTCCGCTCCCCGACAGGCGCGCCGGCAGGTCTCGAGGTCACGAATATCCCCTTCGATGAATTCGAACGCTGAATGGGCCACCTGGTTGCCGCCGGCGGCATGTTGGATGTTGTGCGGCGATCCCGTTGCGAAGTTGTCCAGGCCAACCACCCGCTGATGCGCTGCAAGCAGCGCCTCTGTCAGGTGCGAACCGATGAACCCGGCGCACCCAGTGACGAGCCAGGTCTTGCGGGCTTGGAGTCGTGGGCCCAATAGCGCATGGCAGGCGAGGGGAGATCCGTTGTCCATCGAGTTCCCTTCCCCTCACCGGAGGCGCATGTTAACCCGCTCGACGTGCTGCCGGCTTGCCTCGAGCAGCCTGCGGTACTCTGCCGTTGTCTCGAGTCGGAGGCGCTGGGGCGTGAAGTCACGGAGCACCCGTTGCCGAGCCGCTGAACCGTGCCGCCGGCCCAATGCTCCATCGTTGATGTACGTTTCGATGGCCTTTGCAAGCGCCGGGGCATCGCGCACCGGAACCAGGGTGCCGGTGCTTCCATCCACTACGGCGTCGGTGCAACCGGGCACATCGGTCGCGACCACCGGGAGCCCCATGGCGGCCGCTTCTAGCGGCACGTTTGGGAATCCTTCGCGGTAAGTGGGGAGAACGACGAGATCCATCGCAGCGTACAGTCGCGGAGTGTCCCAATCGGTTCCGAGGAGTCGAACCCGGCTGTCGCGTTGAAGGTGTCGCCGTGTTGCCAGCGGGATGGGGTCGTTGTCCTCCCACGGGCCCACGATCAGCAACACCGCGTTGGGCGCACGCTCTCGCACGAGGCGCCAGGCGGTCGCGAGCTCCACGACGCCCTTCTCGCGCGCAAGTCGCCCGACGAACCCGATGACGAACGCCTCGTCCGAGATGCCGTATGCCCTTCGGGTCTCACGGCGAACGTCCGAGGGCTGAGGTCGAAAGCGCTCCTTGCCGTCAACTCCATTGCTGGTGCCATCGGCCAGCGTCGCGACTTTTGCCGGTGGGCACAATCCGTGCTCCACGGCCGCTCGGCCCATCGACTTGCTGACCGCGAGGACGCGGGTGGCCAGCGCGCACGAGATACGTTCGGTGGCCTTGAGCAGGGCACGGCGCGTTCCGGTCGCGGTGAGGAAGGGCAAGCCGTGGATCGTGTACACCCTCACGGGCGTCCCCGCCGCAAATGCTGCCAGCATCGACAGGAGCCCACCCTTGGGCGTGTGTCCATGAACGATGTCCGGGCGGAATCGCCGCACCTCCGCGAAGAGTTGCGCCAGCGAAAGCACGTCTCGCACAGGCGTGATCTTCCGGTGCATGCGGATGGCGCGAGAGGTCGCTCCCTCAGCTGCGGCGATCTCTGACAAAAAGGGCCCCGGCGAAGCGACGGCGTGGACCTCGAAGCCGCTCGATCTCAAATGCTTCAATTGCCCTGACACGAAGAGCAGTGACTCGGGGACGGTGAAGACATGCATCAGGCGAGGGGCCCGCTCATGTCCCGGCCTACCGGCAGCGGCTCCATGCCGCGACGGCGGCGAAACGAGCAATCTCGGGCCGGTGCGGGTCTGCATCAGTACTTGTACTGGTAGTGATACCCGTACCCTCCGTAAGCATACCCACCCACCTTCGGCTGCACGTCGTTCACCACCAGCGCATGCGGCGCGACGCCGTTCTGCGCCATGCGCTTGATGGCCATGTTGATCTCGCGGATGGGGTGCTGTCCCGCGCGCAGGACGAAGA
>JBBRJW010000154.1:0-6536 GCA_038218705.1 Chthonomonadales bacterium
AGAGCGCTCTTCGTAACATTGAGCTCGTGATCCTGATAGTCTGACAGATGGAGCGCCACGAAAGCGCAGAACTCGTTCCCGTCGGAGCGGCCATGCCCCCCCACAAAGGCGGTCGGCGGAAGCCCGCCTTCTCCAGAAAGGCGATAATGGGGAACCTGTATGTTGGAGCCATAGGTCCTAACGAGCAGTCTGAGCGTTCGATTCATTAGCACTCCACCTCCTCCAGCGTCTCCCGCAGTCGCGCCCGGCCGCGATGCAGCCACGAGCGCACACTGTTGATGGGAGCGCCCATCATGTCGGCAATTTCGTCGTAGGAGAGCTCCTCCACCAGCCTGAGCGACAGAGCGACACGCTGTACATCGGGCAGCTCGGCAAGCCTGGCATGGATCCGCTGCCGACGCTCCAGACGGAGCACCCTCTCTTCGGGGTCGTTTCGCGAGCCCCCTCCGAGCGTCTCGGCGTACAGGTCGAGCGGCCGCTCCGCCGCAGAGTGGCGGGCCGACGCGCTTCGCACGCAGTTGAGGCAGTGGTTTACCGCGAGGCGTCGGAGCCATGCCCCGAACGCTCCGCGGCCGCCATACTGGTGCAGCGCCTGATAGGCGCGCAGAAAGACCTCCTGGGTCGCATCTTCTGCGTCCTCAGAGTGGTGAAGGATCGACCTGCAGAGGCGATACACCCACTGGTGATGTCGCTCCGCAAGCAGGCGGAAAGCTCCCCTATCGCCCGCGAGAGTGCGGGCGACCAGTTTTTCATCGGTCGCCATCGTCTGCATCGTCGTTTCGCCATCCACTCTGCTCCCCTGGCCAGCGTGGTCAGAGAGCGTCTCTCCAATACCCTGACAGCTTTCCGTTGGGGAAAGTTTCAGCCTGGCGGCCAATTCTCGGCAATTACTTTCCGCCATCGACGGGCCGAGCGTCATGGCGACGGAACCGGGCGCTCGCTTCACCTGTCGACCGGGCAGGAACCAGTCGGGGCGGCGTGCAACCTCCGTTCAGCGAAACCCGGGGAACGGAAAAGCGACGAAGGCTGCCGGCATTCCTGCTGGTCCACCTGGAGGAGCTGCGGCCCCGCGTGGTCCCACGGGGCAAGAGCCGCACGCCGTATCCCAGTACCTGGGATAGGGGGCCGGGGCAATGGCGCTGCGGCCCCTGTAGCGCGAGACAACTGTACGGGCAGGCAGCCTGGGAGCCCGATTGAGTGCCATCGGAGCATCCAGCTGATAGAATCGACAGATAGGGGGCGTACGGCTCATGGTAGCGACTTCTGCCGAAACATACCGTGCTGCGGCACGCGAGCACCTGGAGCGCGGAGACAGACTCTGGGACACCGGGCAATATTTCCTCGCGCACTACATTGCGGGTCTCGCCGTCGAGTGCCTCCTGAGGGCTTATCTGCTCCGCCGTTCCCGTGAGTTTGTCTCGCGTCACGACCTCAATGGACTGGCCCGGGAGTCGAAATTCTACGACCTGGTACCGCCAAAGCAGGTCGAGGCATTCTCCGCAAAGTTCGCGCTGCTGAATGCCCGTTGGCGAAGCAACCACCGATACTTTTCGGAGAGGCAACTCCTCAACTATATGAACGAGCCCAATGCCCAGGCCGCGGAAGACCTGCAGGGGCGGGGAGAGAAGTGGAAGAATCTCAGCAGAACGGTCGTCAGCCTGGCGCACGACGTCATTAACCAGGGGGAAGCTAAATGGTAGAGCGTGTAAAAGAGTTTCTGGAAGGCCATTTCCAGGGGATGCGCGCCGATCTGGAAACGCTTCCCAGCGGCCGGGTTTCGGGCAGCCTGATATGGGGCGAATTCGTGCAAGACGCGGATCAGGTCGCCCGACAGAGGCGCGTGCGGGCTGCCCTGGAACAGCATTTTGGAGCGGAAACACAACAGATAAGTGTTCTTCTGACGTACACGCCGACTGAGATCGCGGAGATGGTCGAGGCATGACATCCGTGTGCGGCGCGCTCTGTCTGAACAGAGCGCTGTACGCTGTTCCGCAGAGCGGGTAGAGAGCCGCCAGTTGCAGCGTAAAGCCGCTGTCTCCGGCCACACCGGCAGCCCTGCGCCTGGGCGTGCCACCAACCCGGAGCTGCAGCGCGGGCGTTCGCGCCCCGGTTGCGTGGCTCCGGGCCCTGCTCCTCCTGCCGGCGGGGCCGGGTGCGCCGGCGAAGGCGATTCCCATGCCTTGGCAAGTCGCCGCAGTCACCACGGTGCATCCGGAAGAGATCGGGGGCCCATGGTCAATTCCTACTCCGGATGGGGCATCTGGGCAGGAACGCGCTTGTTCGACAGCCGCACCTTCTCGGTTCGGATGAACACCGAGGGGTTTGGCGACAGCGCCGACCTCTGCAGCCAGGTGCGGATCGACTGGATATGGTCCGACCTGGAGCCCGAGCGTCACCGCTACTGGTGGAGCGACCTCGATGCGATGGTCGGGTACCGCAAAGCCCGCGGCAAGCAGCTGGCGGTCTGGCTCTGGGTAGCCCAGGACCCGGGATGGTCGGGCCAGCCGGGGAACAGGGTCTGCCCGGACTGGCTCTGGCGCGAAGACGTCGTCTCCTACTTCTAAAGAGCGGAGGGCGGCGGCGTGCACCGCTGCCCCGCATACGCGGACCCCTCTTGAGATACGGATTACGTGCCCGAACTGTAGCGCATCCTCACCGCGTATCGGGACCGGTACCACAGGCCGGGAAGCCCGATCATTCTCGACCACGAAATGGGTTTCGGGACCGGCGAGTGGCATACCTTGTGGTCGCAGTACCCCGGGCCGAGCCAGGAGAAGCGGCGTGAAGTGCTCTCCCGAGTCACCCGCACCTATCTGGAGGTGTTTGCCACCCACGAGCCCCTGGACTTCCCCATCCGCACGCTCGCGATCGCCCACGTTTATGACGACTGCCCGGGCTGTCTGCCGCTGGATGAGGCGCCCCACGAACAGGCTCTCGACATCGCCATTGCAAAGGGCTTTGTGCTCACGCGATACGGATTTATCGACGGTCGTGAGGGCTGGCTGAACGATCTCATGGCCCGGAATTGGTGCGACCAACAGCTCATCGCCGAGTCGAACATGTCTTTCGAGCAGGTAACGCGGGACAAGAACCACGGCACGATGGCCGAACACGTGAACAGCTCCATCCAGTGGCAATCCCCTTATGTCCACATGTACCTGTATGCCGACAGTTACAAACAGGCGACGGCGCAGGACTGGGATCAGTTTACGCGCTCTCTCCGTCCCGGGGGCATCGGCTACCGATTGGCGCTCACGTCGGCGTCCTGGGAATCGGTTCGCGCGCTAGCCAGACCCTGACGCTTCGGCAAAAGTAGGTCAATCGCGACGCCGACTGGTGTGCCTGCCCCTACCGCGTGAGGCTCTTTCTGACCGACGACGCCGGCCGAACGGTCTCGTCCGGCATCGATACGACGTTCGATCCGCGAGCCTGGCTGGCGGGCACGACCTACCATGTGGCGAGCGCCTTTCCCCTGCCGGCAAATCTGCGGCCCGGGACCTACGGACTGCGCATCGCCCTGGTGGACGCTCTCGGCACGCCCCGCGTCCTTCTGGCGGTGGATGGCGGCGACGCATCGCTGCGGTACCCGCTGGGCCAGGTGCGCATCGCCCGGTAGACCGAGCCGCCGACCTTCCCGGGGCGCTTCGCGAAGTCGCACCGAGGACTATCGTGGCCGCCGCCCTCAGTCCCAACCCCCCTTTCCCAGGAATTCGGAGAGGAGGCAAACTGGCCTTCGGAAGCTCAACGGTCCGTGCCCGGCGCGTGCCCGGATGTTGAAACCATCCGGCTATGCGCCCTTCGGCCAGGCGCTTTCCATCTGCGGCCCCTGCCCGAGAGCAGGCGGGCCACCTGCTTGCCTTCGTGCGCCCGCTTGCAAAAGGGGCCTGAATGGATCGCAGCACAGGCCAACATCTGAATGAGACCGGCGAGCAGCCGGATTTGGTGGGAACATTGCCCCTTTCAAGCCGGCGGCTGTACTGAGAGACCCGGGGGTGCGGCAACGGTATAGGACCGCTTAAGACCGTCGAGAGTCCGGTGTGGCGCGATCGCGTCGACCGGGCAGGAATCAGTCGGGGCGGCGTGCAACCTCCGTTCAGAACGCAGGACATTCAGGAGACGAGTATCATGGCAGGATTCTGGCTGGCGGCCCTGGTGGGCCTTGTCACCCTGGGCGCGACGGCTGCAAGCGCGGCTGCGCCACCCAGGCCTTACGGCGCGACCCCTTCGGAGCGGCAGTGGCGGCACCATGCGCTCGAGACCTATGCCTTCCTCCACTTTACAACCAACACCTTCACGGATCGCGAGTGGGGCCTTGGCGACGAGAGCCCCGATGTCTTTGCCCCCACCGACTTCGATCCAGATCAAATTGTACTCGCCCTGAAGGCCGGCGGCATGAAGGGCGCCATCCTCACCTGCAAGCACCACGACGGCTTCTGCCTCTGGCCCACGAAGACCACAGACCACAGCATCGCCCGCTCGGCTTGGATGGGCGGTAAGGGCGACGTGGTGAAGGCCATTGCGGATGCCTGCAAGCGCCATGGCCTCCTGTTCGGCGTCTACCTCTCGCCGTGGGACCGGAACAATCCGCACTATGGCCGGCCGGAGTACCCCGCCCTGTACCGTGCTCAGCTCAACGAGCTGCTCACCCACTATGGGCCGCTCTTTGAGGTGTGGCACGATGGCGCAAACGGGGGCGACGGCTACTACGGGGGCGCGAAGGAGACCCGCACCATCGACCGGCGCACTTACTACGGCTGGCCGGAGACCTGGGCCGAAGTCCGGAAGCTGCAGCCCGAGGCGGTGGTCTTTAGCGACGTGGGCCCGGATCTCCGCTGGGTCGGCAACGAGTCGGGTTATGCCGACGCGACCTCCTGGTCGACCATGGATCCGGTCGGAGAGGATGGGGGCGCGGCAGCGCCCGGCTACATGCGCACCGCCGAATCCGGCGCGGGCCATCGGGGCGCGAGCCACTGGCTCCCCGCCGAATGCGACGTCTCCATCCGGCCCGGCTGGTTCTGGCATGCGGCCGAGGATAGCCGCGTGAAGTCTCCTCGCGAGCTCATGGAGCTCTACTATAAGTCGGTAGGCCGGGGTGCGAGCTTCCTGCTCAACGTGCCCCCGGATCGGCGCGGCAAGCTTCATGAGACGGACGTGGCCTCGCTAAAGGGGTTTGGTGACCTGCTCAAGGCCACCTTCAAGACGAATCTGGCGCGTGGCGCGCGGGCGACCGCCTCCAACACCCGCGGTAACGACACGGCCGCCTTCGGCCCGGGGCGCCTGCTGGATGACAACCGCTCGACCTACTGGGCCACCGACGAGGGCGTCACCACGCCCTCCGTGGAGCTGACGCTCCCGCGTGAGGCCACCTTCGATGTGATCCGGCTGCGCGAACAGGTCCAGCTTGGGCAGCGAATCGAATCCTTCGCGGTCGACGCATGGCAGGGGAGTGAGTGGAAGGAAATCGCTGCTGCGACCTCGGTGGGCGCATGCCGCCTGATCCACCTTGCGCAGCCGGTGACCACCGGCCGTGTTCGCCTTCGAATCACGCAATCGCCGGTCTGCATCGCGCTGGCGGACTTCGGCCTCTACCGCGAGCCGTAACCTGTGAAGCGCGCCCCGGGCCTCTCTGGCCCTCCTGGGCACAACCAGAAGGAGTGGCAAGTACCATGAAGTGGATCTGTCGCATCTGCCTCGCCCTGCTCCTCATGAGCGGGATGCTCGCCAGGGGTGCGTTTCGCGCGGCCGGGGCGCCGCAAGCGTCTCTGATACCCGACGAGTTCGTTGCCGGCCTGACCGGCTGGGAGCAGAGCGGCGTGGCGGCCTTCGCGCTGGTCCGGCGAGACGGGCGCACCGCGGCCGAGATAAGCGTCGCCCCGGGCGCGGAGCTCAAGTATCAGCAGATCCGCCGCATCACGCCTTCAGTTCACGAGGGGGATGTATACGAGGCGAGCGTAGAGGTTCGCTCCGAAGGCCTTGCCGACGGCACCGGTGCTTACATGGCGCTCGAGTACCTCGATGCAGCCGGCGAGCGAGCCGGAATTGTTCACGGCCCGGTCGCCCAGACAAATGGGGCGCGGGGATGGGACCGCCTCGCGGCGAGCGGGCCCGCTCCGAAAAACGCGGTCTCGGTCCAGATCGATCTGGTGCTCAACTCCCACGGCACGGCGTGGTTTGCCCACCCGTCCCTGCTCCTCACCGAGCGCGCGGAAGCGTGGCCCGAACTCGGATCGCGCCTGCGAACGGCCGCGATCGATCTCCAGATGCCTCTGAACGCCCATTTCATCGGCCTCGGCTTCCACGCCTTCCATCACAGCTTTCCCAACACTCCGACAGAGATGGATGAGGTGCTCTACAAGCGTTGGCGCGAGCTTGGGCCAACCTTTGTGCGGGTGAACCACAACCAGGCGTGGGATCGCAAGATGCTCGACCAGATGGCAGACCATCTGCTCCGGATGCGCGAGACCGGGACACAGGTCTATGTCACCACCTGGGACCCGCCGGTTCTGCACACGGATGACGAGATCGCGGCCTATGCG
>JBBRJW010000155.1:0-6518 GCA_038218705.1 Chthonomonadales bacterium
CCGCAGGCCGGCTGGACCACCTCGGGCACCTCTCCGGTCTCGCCCTGCAGATACTCTACGGCCCGCTCATTCGGCTCACCGAAATGAAGCGACTGCTCTACGGAGAGATGCTCTGCGATCTCTGCGCGGCCCTGCTCGCCCTGAACGATCCCGGCTGCGAGCACGAGGTGATCTGCCGCTGGCCCGAGGTGCTGCCCAAGGACGGGCTTACGGAGGCGCAGACCGCGCTCGCCCGGCAGCAGGCTGGCGTCCAACGGGCGGTGACCCTCGCCGAGCTGGGCTATCCGGACCAGACGGTGAGTTGAGCCACGGCGCTGGCAGCAGCTCTGCGTCGGTTGAACTGGTGCGACCTCTCGCCCGTACTAGTGAGAGTGCGCCACCGCTGCCGAACCTTTTCACTCTCGAAGGAGCCTCTGCCCATGTCCCTTGCCAACAAACCGGACGCAATCGATCGCCGCGGATTCCTGGCGTTGAGCGCAGCCGGAGCAGGAGTAGTCGCCGCCGCCTCGCTTTCGTCTGCTCAGGCGCAGCCGGCCATACACGCGAAACCCGGGTTCACTGCGATGGCGCTGCCACCGCGCGTATACGACACCGCTGCCGCGGGCATCAGCCGCCGGACGCACGATGAGCACTACAAGCTCTACACAGGCTATGTTAACAAAGCCACCGAGATCCACGCTGCTCTCGCGGCGCTCGGGGTTCCCGACCCGAAGAAGGCGAACGCAAGCTACAGCGACATCCGTGAGCTGAAGGTCGAGTACTCCTTTGCGCTCGGCGGGATGCGCAACCACGAGCTCTATTTTGGCCACCTCGGAGGCGCGGTCCGAGAGCCCTCCGACGACGTCGCTGAGGCGATCCGCGCGAATTTCGGGTCAATCGCCAACTGGCGCGCGGACCTGACGGCCACTGCGATCGCGGCCCGCGGGTGGGTATGGACGGCGCTTGACCACCAGGATGGGAGCCTCTTCAATTACATCGGTGACGCTCAGAACACCTACCCGGTGTGGAACGCCACGCCCATTCTCGGGCTCGATGTCTACGAGCACGCCTACTTCCTCGACTTCGGGACCAGACGCGCCGACTACATTAGCGCGTTCCTCAATGTCATCGCCTGGGATACTGTCAGCGCCAATCTGAAAGCAGCTCGCGCTCGCGTGATCGCTTGATGGAAAGAGGGGCCCGGCGCATCGCGCGTCGGGCCCCAACGGTTCACTTTAAGTGACTTCACGAGCCGCCGGAGGAGCTCGGATCTATTCGTAGACGATGTCGTCCAGGTAGAAGGTGATCGGCGAGCCCTTGGCAGCCAGCGACCAGCCGAATCCGCTCTTGATCCGTGTCAGATCGCGGCCGGTCAGGTCAATCGTGACTCTCTTCCACTCCTGGGTAAGCGTCGTAACCGGAGGCTTTACCGAGGTTGTGTCGAAGTAGGGTTTGTCGCTCGCGATTCCGCCGAGGAAGAACGTTACCTCCTCGCCGCCCTTCTCTCCACGCACCCAGAAGCTCAGCTTCGATGCGCCCGTCAGGTTCGCGCCGCCCATCTTGTCGCCCCAGTCGTTCGCCGGATCCTGCCAGAAGACACCGCCCCAGTTGTCGCTGGCGGTGTACTCCACCTTCAGGCACGTCTTGCCCGTATGAGGCTTCGTGGTAGAGGCATCGTCCATCTTGATGGCAGTTGAGTTGCCCATGTAGCCGGACGGCGCAAAGAGCTGCGGCCCGCCCGCCTCGGCGTAGACAGCAAACGGCAATTTCACGGTTTTGCCCGGAGGCACGCTGGCGTCACCGGCCGTCGCGCCCTCATATCGAACGTCATCCAGGTAGAAGGTGATCGGAGAGCCATTCGCGGCCAGCGACCAGCCAAACCCGGACTTGATCCGCGACAGATCCTTGCCGCGAAGGTCGATCGAGTACTGCTTCCACTCCTTCGTGAGACCGGAGACGAGCAGCTTCGCCTCGGCCGTATCGAAGAAGGGCTTGTTGCTCGCGATGCCCCCCATGAAGAAGGAAATCGCTTCGCCGCCCTTTTCGCCGCGCGCCCAGAACGTGAGCCGAGTCGCTCCGGCGAGATTGGCCCCGCCCATCTTGTCGCCCCAGTCGTTCGCCGGATCCTGCCAGAAAACACCGGCCCAGTTGTCCTTCGCGGAATAGTCCACCTTCAGGCAGGTCTTTCCGGCATGGGGGTTATCCGTGCAGTCTGCCTGCATCTTGATAGCGGAAGTGTTTCCCATATATCCAGACGGAATGAAGGGCTGGTCGCCGGACGCCTCGCTGTAAACCGTAAATGGCAGCTTGACCCTCCGGCCGGCTGGCACAGGCGCGTCTGCCCCGCCCTTAACCAGCAGAGGTACGTTGGCCACCGCGGCCCCGCCATGCGTGTCACGCACAAATGCGAAGAGGCGGTAGTTGCCTCCGTACTCCGGCATCTTCACCTTCGCGTGCTTCGCGTCCGACTCCACAATCGCAGTCGTGTAGGTGCTCGGCGCAGGCTCGGCCTCGCCGGCCGTCAGGTGCTTGCCCTCGCCGCTCAGGAGCCATTCCACCTTCAGTGGATCGCCTCCGGGCGAGCTAACAGCGATCGTGGCCTCAACGGTCGCGCCGGGGCTCACCTGGTCGCTCCCAACCACCTTGAGGGTCTCGAGGTTCGGCACGGGATGGGCCGGCGCTTTACCGGTCCAGAGCTGCTCGAGCGCATCGGCCGCGCCGAGCCGGGAGCCATCGGGGAGCAGCATGCCGAACCATGTTGCGCTCGCCTCCTGCTTGTTGCCCCAGGTGAAAGCGTAACCGCCGAGGCACATCTTCTGCCCCGCAATCGCCTCGCTCCAGGTCTGCGCGTAGCGCTTCGCCTTCTCCGTGCTCGTTAGCTCCGGCGACATGTTGAAGCTGTTCTTCGGCGATTCCCAGGTTCCTGGCGGGCCGAACTCGGTGATCACGTACGGCTTCACGCCCCCGGCGGCAGCATATCGCGTCGGAATGGAAGGCCCGCCGCCGTAGCTGTTGATTCCGATAACATCGATATCCTTGCCATATTGGTTGATGCCCTTAACCTTGTTGTCGCCAATCTCGGCAATCACGGTCATCGTGGGATGGTTCGGGTCGAGCTGCTTCACCATCGCGGCGATCGCGTTGACGGCATTCCACATTGGCGCAGTATCGCCTTTGATGCCGTTCTCCATCTCGTTGCCGATCCCCCACATGAGGAGGGCCGGATGATTGCGGTACTTCAGAACGGCCTGCCGCGCCATCTCGAGCTGATCGGCAACCTGCTTTGCGTTGCCATAATCGAAGCCCTGGTCCGGATGCCCGAGCCAGATCCCGATGGTGACGGTCATTCCGAGCTTCTCTGCTGCGTCGAGCTGTGCGCCAAGGTTATCGGAGCCCCAGGTACGAAAAGAGTTCGCGCCCAGCCGCTTGAGTTCGGGCTTCGACCCGTCCCCGCCCGCGCCCTTGATGAAGTACGGCTTGCCGTCCCGCATCAGGTGAAAAGCCCCGTTCTCCCGGGTGATCTTCACCGGAATCGGTTTCCCATCCACGGCGCCCTGGGCGCGCGCGCCGGTCAGGTTCAACACCGGCAGCGCTAAGGCAGCCAGGCATGGTATCCACAAACGGTTCAGGAACGTCATCGAGTCTCCCCCTCATTTGAATCGGCCGGGCCCTGCTCAGAGGGTGCGCCGACAGTACCCATCTCTACAAACTCGGTGGTGAGAACGTGCCGCCTCACCTCTGGCGTCTTGCCCTCGCGCGCCCACTGCACCAATATCCTCACCGCCAGCGATGTCATCTCGCGCAGCGGCTGGCGCGTGGCCGAAACCTGCCGCATCTGCAGAAAGAGCGACGGGAGCAGATCGTAGGCGACCACGGAGAGATCCTCCGGCACGCGAAGGCCCATCTCGCGCGCGGCATCGACCAGCCCAATGCCCGACTCATCGTTTGCGGCCAGCACGGCCGTCGGCCGGTCACCGAGACTCAGGAGCGCCAGACCGGCGCGGCGCGCCACTTCGTAATGGAATTCGCCGGCCACAATCCATTCGTCCCGCTCAGGCAGCTCGTGGCTCCGCAGAAAGTGGCGATAAGAGCTCAGGCGCTCCACCGCGTCCCGCTGATCCATTCGGCCAGCCAGATGCCCGATCCGACGGTGGCCCAGCTCCGTGAGCTGAAGCATTGCCAGCTCTGTGGCGGCTGCATTATCCGTGTTGATGTCCACCGCGCCCTCGGGAGCTTCGCCGCCGATCACCACACACGGGAAGCCGCGCTTTGCGAACTCGCCAGGCGCTTTCGAGCCGAGCGGTGGCGATATCAGCACCACGCCATCTGCCTTGCCGTTCAGCAGTGCCCGCGTTAAGCCCTCGGCATCGGTCCTCTCGGGATGGGTGCGAAGCAGGATGTCCTGCTCCAGGTGTTCGGCCGCCTCGACCAGTCCGTTGATAACGGTGAGAACATAGGGCGAGCAGAACATCGGATGCGTTCCGCCGAGGGGCACCACCGCGATCGTCTCAGCCCGGCCCGTGGCCATAGAGCGCGCCACGAAGTTCGGCCGGTAGTCGAGCTCGGCGGCCAGCGCGAGCACGCGGTCGCGAACATCCGACGGCACGCGCCGCGGCCCGCCGTTAAGGGCATACGAGACCGTCGAGATGGAGATATTGAGCTGTTGGGCGATGTCTTTGATGGTTGCCGCCATCGCTGCTCCTCTGAGAAACGTTTCGCGAAACGTTTCTCAGGTAGTGTACATTGGTTGATGTCCGCGTGTCAAGGGTAGTTATTGCGGGGAGAGAGGGCGCTTCGCTTGCGATCCTCGCCACCGCTTACGCCGGAACCCAATGCCCGCGGAGGCGGTACGCAATTGATTGGCTGGAGCCTGCACGGATGGAACGCAACTCTGAGCCCGCGAAGGCGTGAGAAAGAAGCGAGGCATGGCAGATTGTGAGCGCACAGTGCCCTGGGCAGGGCGCGCTACCGCCCGTCAGGCGACCGCTTATCCCGAATCAGCGCCACCCGGTAGAAGAGGCTGCGCTCCAGGCGAACATCCGTGCCTGACCTCAAGCCGATCGCCGCAGGCATTGCGGCGTACTCCGCCACAGAATAGGCGCGCAGCACAGAGGCCGGGCCGTCATGCCGCGTCATTCGGTTGGCGCGAATCAGCGCGGTGATCCCCGAGATTAGGAACCCGGCCGACCAGGCGCGGCGAAGGTCGTTCACCAGCCAACCCCGACGCGTCACCCGCTCCATCTCGGCAAGGGCCCAGCAGCTCCCCTCAAAGCCGAAATGGTGGAACGCCAGCGAGCAGGTCGCATAGTCCACACTCCTGTCGGCCAGCGGCAGCCGGAACGCGTCGCCGCGCAGCAGTCGCAGGTCGCCCAGGTCACTACTCTCCTCGCGGGCGAACTGCAGAATCGGCGGGCTGAAGTCGAGCCCAAGAACCTGCAGGCTTACGTGGCGCTCCGCTGCAAGCTCGAGCGCCACCCGCGGAAGATCCGCCGATCCGGTCGCAACATCCAGCAGCGTCAGAGGCGCGGCCCCGGGCGCGGCCTCACGCAGCCACCGCCTCATCTGCCGCGCAAAGACCGCCGTTCCGCCCAGGAACCGGTTGGCGCGCTGTACGTCGGCCATGCTCTTGCGGAAATCGGCATAGCGCTCGGAAGGCTCATCGATGAGCTCAGGCTCGTCGATTCTGGAAGGGGTATCAAAAGCAGGTAAACGAAGTTTCACGCGCCATTGTACCACGCCTTACCCCGCAGAATTGACATCTCTAACCCTGCAGAGCAGACGGCGATTTCCCGATAATAGAGCGGGGTAATCTCCGCAAAGGATGAATCGATTAACACGGGAACTATCTGCTTATCCAGCCGTATTGATTGACAATCAGAACTGTCGTTCGGTATCATTTATCAGGTTTTGCAAGGTGGGAGAATACCCGACGACAGAGGTGGCGGCAGACCGCACAAGACGGTCGCAGCACGGTTCGGTGAAGGTACTTTCAAAGCAGAGTTGCCCGATCGATCGACGGAGGCGGACGCAACCATGAAGTTGCCGACGTTGGTTCATCCCAGATTTCGGAAGGGGGCATCATGTGGCGGACAGATGAATTGACCGCACTGGATGGAGAGTTATTTCTGGCCGGGCAGCGGGTTCAGCCCGGAGTCTACCGGCAAGTCGAGAGCTCGAGAGAAGTCCTCATCGACACGGAAGACACATTGCCGGCCAGTCTCGATGGCCGCGTTGCATGCTACACCCGAGTAAACGCGTGGGGCCGCCACCGAGGCGGGGGCACCCGCAGCACGGGCGAGAATCGGCCATAGCAACAGAGGCTCTGGGCTAGATCCAGCGCCGCTTCAGGACGACGAAGTTCCTGCCAACCACACCAGTACCACAGCGCCGATCCCTGCGGATCGGCGCTGTAGTGTGTCTGAAGCTCTGGCTCCCTACCGCTCCTCGAGCATCATCACCCGGACAGGTGCGCCGGGAGCGAGGCTGCTCTCCTCCTCCGGTATGACAGCCAGCGAATTTGCCAGTGTCATCGAACCCAG
>JBBRJW010000156.1:0-6486 GCA_038218705.1 Chthonomonadales bacterium
CTCGGGGCGCTTCTGGAGCGCTGCGCCGTGCATGTCTGCGGGGATACCGGATCGACACATATTGCGGCCGCGATGGGCTCACCGGTGGCGGCGATCTACGGACCTACAGACCCGGAGCACGCGGGGCCCTGGGGGCAAATCGACAATGTGCTCTCGCGTCATGCGCTCTGCCCGGAAGGCTGCTCGGCGAGCCATTGTGCCCGGCTGAGCGAAAATTCGATGCCCTCGGGCGGAGTGGCGGGCGCCCTGCCGGATGATGCGGCGCCGCTGCCGCTCTGCCTCGCAGAAATCCGTCCAGATGAGGTAGCGAGCCTGGTGAGGAGTCTCCTGGATGCCCGGTAGTGAGAATCAATCCGATCCGCTGGAAGCGAGCCGGGCAGGCGCGCGGGCCGTTGCCGGTTCTCCGGCCGCCGACCGTGCGCGCGCTGCCCTTGCGGGTGCTCGGCAGATCGCTATCCTCACGAAATTCCGCTTCATGGGCGATACCGTTGTTGCCACTCCCTTTCTAGGTCAGCTTCGCCGCCACTATCCCAATGCAGCGATTACGCTTGTCGCCGCTCCCTCGGTCCAGACCGCACTCGCGAATTGCCCGCACCTCGACCGGATCGTCCCACTCGATGTGCGCGGCCGCAGCCGGTGGCAGCACGGGCGAGAGCTCTATTCGGTACTCCGCTCCGGCCGCTTCGACGTTGCGTTCCTGCTGAACCGCTCGCTCCACTGTGCCGCTACGACAGCGCTCGCAGCGGTGCCGGCTCGAATAGGCTATGTAAACGAGTTTCGCCGTACGCTGCTCACGGTTCCGATACCCTACTACTTCGACCGAAACGAGGTCGACTGCCATCTTGATATGCTGCGGGCTCTTGGCATGCCCGCCACGGATGCCCTTCCCGATCTCTGGATCTCGGAGGAGGAGCAGGCGCGGGCTCGTGAGATTCTTCGCGAGCGCGGGTGGAGCGGGGGGCCGCTGATCGGCGTGCAGCCTGGCGCAAATGACCCCGGGATTCGGGAGTGGGGCGCAGAGCGCTACGCCCGTGTGGCGGATGTTCTAGCCCAGGAGACCGGCGCTCAGATCGTGCTGATGGGTGGCGAAGGCGAAGGCGCGACCGCGGCCCGGATGGCGGACGCGCTCCACGCTCACCCTATCAACCTGGTGGCGGAGCTGAAACTTCGCGATGCGCTCGCGGTGATTGGCCAGTGCGGCCTCTGGCTCGGGAACGATACCGGCCTGCTCCACTGCGCTGTCGCCCAGAGAGTCGCATCCGTCGGACTATTTGGTCCCAACAAGGTGGTGCGGTGGGGCTACAACGCGCCGCGGCACCGCTCGCTGGTGGTATTCCCGGACGAGCCCGCCCGGGACGATTCCGCGGTGCGCCGGTGCCTCGACGCCATCGCCGAAGAGGACGTTCTTGCCGCCGCGCGCACCGTGCTTCGAGAGACCGAGGGCGCGTCTGCCGGCGCATGGCAGGAGGCCCGCTCCCTGGCTCCTGCCAAGCCACCCTACTTTGCCGCAACACTTACGAGCTCGCTCCTTGCCCCGGCGCGCCGACGCTAGGGATCGGGTCGATCTCGTCCCCAGGAGAAGAAATGAAGCCCGTACCGGTTGGTTCGTTTGTAATTGGCGGACGAGGCACACGTCTGGCGCTGATCGCCGGGCCCTGTGTCATTGAGAGCCTCGACCTATGTCGTGAGGTTGCCGCGCGGGCCAGCTCAATCGCCACCAGGCTCGGTATCCCTTATATCTTCAAGGCGAGCTTCGACAAGGCTAACCGAACGTCGGGCAGCGCCTTTCGAGGACAGGGAATCGAGCATGGGCTTGAGGTTCTGGCTACAATCAAGGCAGAGCTCGGCGTACCGGTCCTGACAGACGTACACGAGGCCTGGCACTGCAAGCCGGCGGCCGAGGTGTGTGACGTCCTGCAGATACCCGCATTTCTCTGCCGACAGACCGACCTGATCCTGGCCGCCGCCGAGACAGGCCGCGTGGTGAATGTGAAGAAGGGCCAGTTCCTCGCCCCGTGGGACATGAAGAACATCGTCGCCAAGGTCCAGTCCGTCGGCGCGCCGCTTCTTCTCACGGAGCGCGGCGTCTCGTTTGGATACAATACGCTGGTGGTCGATATGACCTCCCTGCCGCAGATGCGCTCTCTCGGCTGCCCGGTCGTTTTTGACGGCACCCACAGCGTTCAGCGTCCGGGTGGTGCGCCGGGGGGCGCCGGATCGGGCGGGCAGCGCGAATTCATCCCTCACCTGTCGCGGGCAGCGGCTGCAGTTGGCATCGACGCGCTCTTTCTGGAAGTGCATCCGGAGCCCGAGAAGGCGCTCTCGGACGCCGCTACCATGCTCCGGCTCAGCGACCTGGAGGCGATGCTGACCCAGGTTCTGGCGATCGATCGGCTTGTAAACGTCCGCTCGGCTTAGGAGGCTGAAATGGGAAACAGACGACTGGTTCGCTGGTTGGGGTTGGCAGCGCTGGCGCTCCTCGCAGGCCGGGCAGTGCCATCGTCCGCGCAGTCGGCCGGCTGGACATTCACGTATCCGGCCGATACGGCGCGGCCCGGCGCGATGCTCGATCTCCGCTACCTCAATGAGGCCGTCGCAGGGGAGTCCGGGTTCGTTCGGCTCTCCCCGGATGGAAACAGCTTCGTCCTCGGTAACGGCAAGCCTGCCCGGTTCTGGGCGGTTGGCTCCGATCTCTATCGTGGCACGCCCGAGGAGATGGATCGCCATGCCCGATTCCTGGCTCGTATGGGCGTCAACATGGTCCGACTGCACACGCAGATCGCTCCCGACGGGGATGCGCCCGGGCTAACGGATGTCAACGAAAAGGAGATCGACGGCATTCAGCGCTTCGTGGCGGCGCTGAAGAAGCAGGGCATCTACTCCACGATCTCGCCCTACTGGGCGAATGCAAAACCCGCGACGAAGTGGAACATCGCCGGGTACACCGGGAAGGCCGACCTCTGGGGGCTGCTCTTCTTCGATGAGAACCTTCAGACCGGCTACAAGGCCTGGGTCCGGGCGCTCTATACGCGCAAGAACCCCTATACGGGGATTTCCCTCGCTCAGGACCCATCCGTGGCCATTATCCAGGTGCAGAACGAGGACAGCCTGTTCTTCTGGACGATGATGGGCCTGAAGCCAGAGCAGCAGGCTCGCCTCGGCGCGAAGTTCGGTGCCTGGCTGACCACGAAATACGGTTCGCTCCCGAAGGCGCAGGCGGCCTGGGGAGGCCTTACGCATCCGAACGACCATTTTGCCGAGGGGCAGGTCGGGCTTGAGAATGTCTATCAGATGACCCAAGACCAGAGCGGGGGCATGGCGGCTCGCGTTCGCGACGAAGTGCAGTTCCTGGCAGAGACCCAGCGCGGATTCTACCAGATGATGGCGAGCTACTACCACAAGGATCTCGGCTGCAAGCAGCTCATCAATGCCAGCAACTGGATAACCGCTGACCCGATCCGGCTGAATGACATTGAGCGGTATACCTACACCGCGGCCGACGTGCTCGCCGTAAATCGCTACTATGAGGGCGGACAGCACATCGGACCGAACAACGGCTGGCGTATCGATCCAGGCGACCACTTCTCGGACATCTCGGCGCTTCTCAACCCGCGCGACCTGCCAACTAACCTGAAACAGGTGGTTGGTCACCCGATGATGATCACGGAGAGCACATGGGTTGCGCCTCTCGGCTTTCAGGCCGAGGGCCCGCTGCTGATGGCGGCATACGAGTCTCTGACCGGTGTCAGCGCGTTCTACTGGTTCTCCGCAACCAGGCCGGAGTACGACTCCGATCCGTACTTCAATTTCATCAACATCAACTCGGGCGGTGTCAACAATCACGCGATGCAGAAGTGGACCGCCTCGGTGCCCAGCATTATCGGCAACTTCCCGGCCAATGCAATTCTCTATCGCACGAATGCAGTGGCCCAGGGAGCGGCGGTAGTGCACGAAGAGCGGCCGCTCAATTCTCTCTGGGAGCGCCAGATACCGATGATCGCGGAGGACCGAAGCTTCGATCCGAATCGCGATTCTGGCACGGGCACCCAGCAGTCGAACCTGGCGAAGGGCGTCGATCCGCTTGCGTTTCTGGTAGGGCGCGTGGAGGTGAAGTTCGGCGGCGACCAGACGAAGAGTCACGCGGTCGATCTCGCTCCTTACATTCACCATGATACGAAGACTGTCCAGAGCATCACCGGTGAGCTCAAGCTCGATTATGGCAAAGGGCTATTCACAGTTCGCGCACCTCGCGCGCAGGCTGCCTGCGGATTCCTGAAGACGGCGGGACCGCAGGACCTGGGTGATGTAGCGCTCGACTCGGGCAACGACTACGCTTCCATCGTCGTCGTCTCGATGGATGGTCAACCGATCCGCGCGTCGCACAAGATCCTGGTACAGGTCGGCACGCGCGTACGCCCGCTCGGCTGGAAACAGACGCCGGCCACCTTCAACAGCGCAGACGGCAAGCAGACGTTCCAGGGCTTCACGGTCGAGACTACGGGAGGGCCGCGGCTGGTGGTCGCTTCAACGGACCTCACGATGACAGTTCGGAATTCCGGGCTGACAAAGGCCACACTGCTCGATCCGGCAGGGCATCCGGTTCACGCCCTGACTCCGACGATTGCCGGCGGCAGCATGAAGTTGAAGCTTCCAGCCGACGCAATGTATGTGATATTGGAATAGGTGCGGAAAGAGGAGTATTGGGGACATGGGGAGCGTGGAGTTCGGGCGTGAGGTGCTGGAGGTGGAGGCGGCGGCCATACGGAGAGCGGCAAGCCGACTGAGCGAGTCGTTCGACGCGGCGCTCGACCTGCTGGATAGAGTGACGGGCAAAGTTCTCACAACGGGTGTCGGGAAGTCGGGCATCGCGGCTCGAAAGCTGAGCGCGACGCTCACCTCCACCGGCTGCCCGGCAGTTTTCCTCCATCCATCGGAAGCGATGCATGGTGACCTCGGTATCGTAAGCGTGGGAGACGTAGTGATCGCGCTTTCGAACGGTGGCGAGAGTGAGGAGCTGCTCGCCATTCTGCCGGCGCTCCTGGGCCGCGGCACGCCCATTATCGCCATTGTAGGCAACGACACCTCGACCCTGGCCCAGAAGGCAACGCTTGTCATCGACGCATCGATCGAGCGGGAGGCCTGTCCGCTCAATCTCGCACCTACTACAAGCGTCGTGGTGGCCCTTGCGCTGGGCGATGCGCTGGCCATGGCGCTCCACAGGCTGCGCGGGTTTCGTCCGGAAGACTATGCCTACAACCATCCGGGCGGGCGGCTAGGGCGACGACTTCTGCTCCACGTGAGCGATGTAATGCGGGGCCAGCCGGGCGAGCTCCCCCTGGTGCTCGCGCGGGCTCCGCTGATGGACGTACTTGGCGAGATTGGCGCAAAGAACCTCGGCGCGACGGCGGTTGTGAATGAGCAGGGCAAGCTGGGCGGAATCATCACCGATTTCGACGTGCGCCAGGCGTTCCAGAAGCATGGAGGCGATGCACTGGCGCTCACTGCGGCCGATGTGATGAACTGTTCGCCAGCGCTGGTCTTCCGGCCCGCCCAGCTCGCGTTTGAGGCGCTGCAGGCGATGGAGAACCGCCCGCGGGCCATCTCGGTTGCGCCGGTGGTCGACGCGAGCGGTGTGTGCATCGGCATGATCCACGTGCACGACCTGGTGCGCTCCGGGCTGTAGTGCGCCGAGCCCGATCGCTCTCCTGTCGAGTCTCAGGCGACGAAGCTTGATGCGCTAGCGCTCGCCCAGACGGTCCCGCAGCAGCCAGCAGAAGACCGGCGCGCCGATGAGCGCCGTAATGACCCCCACCTCCAGCTCATGCAGGTAGACCCGCGCCAGGAAGTCGGAGGTTACCAGCACGACCCCGCCCATCAGCATCGCCGTAGGCAGCAGTATGCGGTGATCGGGCCCCACAACCCTGCGTGCAACCTGTGGCACCACCATCCCGAGGAAGGCGATAATGCCGGCGACTGCTACCGATGCGGCCGTGACGAGGGTGCCAGCGAGCAGCACCCTCCGCTTGAAGGGCTCAATCGCCACTCCCAGGTGCGCGGCGCTCTCCTCACCCAGCGCGAAGATATTGAGCTCCCGCCAGCTTCCCCAGAGCACGAGCGCCCCCACAACCCCGAATGGAATCAGAATAAGTACTCCTCGCCAATCGAGTGAGACCAGAGAGCCGAGCAGCTGGGTCAAGATCGAGCTGGCCCGGCTCGGGTCGGTCGTACGGTTGGCGAGTGTCAGCATAAGCTTGGTCAGCGAATAGAGGAGGGTGCCAATGACGATCCCTACGAGGAGAAACGTCTGCATTGCAACCCGGCCATTGACGCGCGCGAGCGCATAGACCAGCGTGACCGCAAAGAGCCCCGCCCCGAACGCCGCCAGCACCGGGCCGAGGCCAGCGAGCCAGCCAGCGCCTCCGAGCAGGATGACAACCGCGTACCCGAGTCCCGCTCCGCTGGAGACTCCGACAAAGTAGGGATCGG
>JBBRJW010000157.1:0-6464 GCA_038218705.1 Chthonomonadales bacterium
CGCGATGCCGTGCCTGCCGCTCCGAGAAGAGCGAGCGCCAGTATGGTCGACCAGATGCGCCCACGCCCCTTCGATTCGCCCGTTGTTAGCCTCATGGACAGATCGCCTCCTCTATTCGTCTGAGTGATGTTGAGCGCACCCGGCATCCGCGCCGTTTAGGAATCGGCAGGAAGTGGCCACCGGGGTCTGAAGTCGTCGTATTGATATGGCTTCGCCCGTATCGGGCTGCGCCTCGATCAGCACCGCGCAGAGCTGCGCAGCTCCCTGGGCCACCTCAAACCGGGCAGGCAGCAGGCTGATAAACTTGGGTATCACGCTGTCTCGGCTCATCCCAATCACGGAATCGGGCGGACCCGTCATACCGACGTCGCTGAGATAAGCGGTTCCCCCGGGCAGAATTCGCTCGTCGGCTGTCTGCACGTGCGTATGCGTGCCGATTACCGCCGTGGCCCGTCCATCAACATACCAGCCGAATGCCTGCTTCTCAGAAGTCGCCTCACCGTGGAAATCGACGATGATAATCGGCGTTCGTTTCCGAAGCTCCGGCAGAATGGCATCCGCCGCTCGGAACGGACAGTCGAGCGGTTCCATGAACGTGCGTCCCTGAAGAGATACTACCCCAAATGAGCCCTCTCTGGTAGTGAAAACGCCGCTGCCCCGGCCAGGCGCGCCCGGAGGATAGTTGGCGGGGCGGAGCAGCCTGGGCTCATCATCCAGGTACCCATAGATCTCGCGCTTTCCCCAGGCATGATTTCCCAGGGTTACTACATCGGCCATGCCCTCGCTGAGCATGGCGCGCGCGATGTCGGGGGTGATGCCGATTCCCCCCGCAGCGTTTTCGCCATTGATAATCACGACGTGGGCTCCCAGCTCTTCCCTGAGCGTTGGGATCCACTCCGATGCGGTATCGCGGCCCGCTTTGCCCACCACGTCGCCCACCATCAGAATGCGCATGAACGCCTGGACTTTCTCTTCCGCCGCGCAGTGCGGTTCACGTGACCGACTACTTTGCGTAGTCGACGGCCCTTGTCTCCCGAATGACGGTGATCTTGATCTGTCCGGGATACTCCATCTCCTCTTCGATCCGCCGCGCCATATCGCGCGCTAGTTTCAGAGAGGCGAGGTCATCGATCTGTTCCGGCTTTACAATGACGCGGATCTCACGGCCTGCCTGCACCGCAAAGGTCTTCTCCACGCCCAGGAAGCCGTCGCCTATCTCCTCGAGCTTCTTCACGCGCTTCACGTAGGTCGTGAGCGTCTCCCGCCTTGCGCCAGGCCGTGCAGCCGAGATCTGGTCGCCGCAGATCACCAGAATGGCTTCGACCGTGGATGGCTCAACATCATGATGATGCGCCTCCGCCGCATGGACCACGGCATCGGGCTCCTTGTTACGGCGAAGGATCTCCGCGCCAATCACGGCATGCGGTCCTTCAATCTCCGAATCGACCGCCTTGCCGAGATCGTGCAGGAGACCTGCGCGACGGGACACCCAGACGTCCGCGCCCACCTCAGCAGCCAGCATCCCACAGATATGCGAGACCTCGATCGAGTGAATGAGAACGTTCTGGCCGTACGAAGTACGGTATTTCATTTTGCCCAGCAGCCGGACGATGTCCGGGGCGAGGCCCGTCATGCCGGTCTCCAGCACCGCGCGCTCGCCGGCCTCTTGAATCCGGATGTCTACCTCAGCCTGCGCCTTCTTAACGATCTCCTCGATGCGGCCCGGATGGATCCGTCCGTCCACAATCAGGTTGGTCAGCGCAATGCGGGCCACTTCCCTCCGTACGGGATCGAAGCCCGAAAGCACAACCGCCTCCGGCGTATCGTCGATAATCAGATCGACGCCCGTCATCGTCTCAAAGGCGCGAATATTGCGCCCCTCGCGGCCGATGATGCGCCCCTTCATCTCGTCGTTCGGCAGGGGCACCACCGAGACCGTAGTCTCGGAGGTCTGATCGACTGAACACCGCTGAATCACATCGGTGACGATCGAGCGCGCCTTCCTCTCGCCATCGCGGCGCGCGGCGTCTTCAATCTCACGCATGAGCTTCGCGGCTTCGTGCCGGCTCTCGTCCTCAACCTGTTTGAGGACCAGTGCCCGGCCCTCCTCCACGCTCATCCCGGCCACTCGCTGAAGCTCGTTCTTCTGCCGCGCGAGCAGCTCCTGCGCTTCCTCCCTGCAGTTATGTATCTCCGTTTCGCGCTCGACGAGCTGTCGCTCTTTCGATTCCAATCCCTCGGCGCGGCGGTCGAGATTCTCTTCCTTCTGTGCCAGTCTTCGCTCTAGCCTCTGGATTTCAGATCGCTTCTCCCGGTTTTCGTTTTCGAGCTCGGTGCGCTGGCGCAGGGCCTCTTCCTTGGCCTCCAGCATGGACTGTCGGCGGGATGCCTCGATATCCTTAAGAGTCTCCTCTTTCAGTCGAGCCGCTTCCGCGGCCTGAGCCTGCACCATCTCCTGGACGCGGGCCTTTTCCCGCGTCTCCATCGGGCGAACAAACATGTAATTACTGAACAACACCGCTCCCGCGGTGACCAGAACAAACAACGCAACGTAAGCGATGACATTAATGTAAATCGGCAACCTCTCACCTCCAGACAGCGGCATCATGGGAGACGCCTGGTCCAAAGCTGAGCGAATGAAGCCAGCACGAAGCGCTGCAGAAGCGCACGGTGTGCGCGCGCAGCAGACAATCCAATACAACGCCCTCTCAACGTCGCGCGAGGAATAGAACCGAACAGATCGCGCGACCTCTCACCGGCCGAAACCCGCGAGATTCAATCTCTATTCGGCGTTAATTCGGCTAATACCTGCGTAATTACCGACCATCCAAATCCGCGCCGCTGCAGGAAACCGGAGATGCGCCGACGGATAGCCGCCCGTTCCTGTGCGTCGGCCGCCTGGTACGCGTCGGCGTCCCAGCGGGGGGAGGCCGCCGCTCTTGCGCGGTCGAGCTCCTCCTGATCCGTTACGCCGCTCAGGGTCTCCTCAAGCAGATCACGGTCGAGCCCCTTACGGCGCAGCTCCGCGGCCAAACGTGACTTGCCGTAACGCTTTCGGTCCGCGCGATCCTCTATCCAATCCCGCGCGAACTTTGCATCGTCGAGATAGCCGCCTGCTTCCAGCTCTACAAGAACGGATTCGATTACCTCTTGCGGAAACTCGTCGCGGCTCAGCCGACGCTCCATCTCGGCGCGGCTTCTGGCGGAGACACCCAAATAGCGGAAGGCGACCGCGCGGGCCGCCTCCAGAGGGTCGTTCTGCATTGGTTCGGTCTGCCCTTCAGGTCGACGCCGAGCGCGGCGGATGAGCGCCGCGCTCGGCCGAACGAGTGGAGCGCGCCGGGCTAGAGCTCGACGCGAGTGAACTGCTTGGTCTCGGAGGACTTCAGGCAGGCGAGGATCACGCCGAGAGCGCGCCGGCCCTCTTCGCCGCTGATGATCGGGGCGGTCTTGGTCTGGATCGACTCGACAAAGGCCCTGATGACGCCCGTGTCGCTCGGCCCGCCCGACTCGTTGGTCTGAATCTTGCCGACCTCGAAGAACTGCTTCTCGCCCGATGCAAGCTCGACCACTACGCTGAATCGGGGATCCGATCCGAGGCGCATAATGCCCTCGCTGCCGTAGAGAGTGGTGGTGTTATCCTCGCCCGGGTTGTGCGTCCAGGAGGAGGTCAGGGTTCCGAGCGCGCCGCTGGCAGTGCGCAAGATGCAGACGGCGTTGTCGTCCACATCGCCCATCGGCTTGTGCAGGTGCTCCACCATCGAAGCAACCTCCACGATCTCCTCACCCAGCAGGAACCGGAGCAGGTCGGCCTTGTGTACGCCGAGATCGCCCATTGAGCCCACGAACGCTTGCTTCTTGTCGAAGAACCAGCCCGTCGCACCTTCGATCGACCAGCTCTCGGGACCGGGATGTGCGAAGGAGGTTCGGAAGGTGATCACTTTGCCGATCACGCCGGCATCCAGCAGCTTCCGTGCCTTTACATGCAGGGGCATCAACCGCTGATTGTGCCCGATCATCAGGAACTTGCCAGCCTTCTCGGAAGCAGCGATCATCGCCTTGGCCTCGTCGTCGGAGGTCGCCATCGGCTTCTCGCAGAGCGTATGCTTGCCGGCATTCAGCGCGGCAATGGTGATCGGAGCATGAAAAGCGTTCGGGGTGCAGACGCTAACCGCATCGACACCTTTGAGCTCCAGCGCATCCTGATACTTCTGGAAGGCCTTGCCCCCGTACTTCTTGGCAAGCTTCTCAGCGCGCTCGGGCACGCGGTCCACAAATGCCAGAATCTCCACGTCCGAGCGGGACGCGTACTCAGGAGCGTGTCGATGAGTTGCGATACTCCCGCTGCCGATAATCGCGACGCCAAGCTTCTTGTGTGCCATGGTCCGTTCTACCCTTCCCCCAATAGATTGATGGAGCCGCCCAATTGGCGCGTAGCTCCTCCGTGAGGTTGTTTCTCCAGCTCCCCTCACTCTTCCTTCCACGATCGCAGTGTTCGAGGCTCACGAGCCGAGTAGCGCTTTGGCTCCGGCTGGCGCCATCCGACGCATGACGGCCGCGCTCGGGTCACCCCGGCAAAGGTTTCGATCCTAAGCTCGCATCTTGTGCAGTGGGGCACAGCTTCACTGCCGTCAGAAACGGTCGCACCGTGGCCTGGCTTCTATCCGCGGCAGCAGATAGAAGCCCGGCGAGCAGGAGAATCCTCGGCCCTGCGCGAATGTCCCCTTAAGATTAGTGCACAGATAAGGGGCTCCTTCGCGCAGGCAGCAGTCGTGCCGAAGATAAGGCGATGGATCCTCGGAAACGGAGATTCGTCGTGATCCGCATTGAGACATTGGCCGCTCGCAGCTATGGCCTGGCGGGCGGGCTGCTCCTCGTTGGCCTGCTGCTGCCTGCGACACGCCACCTGGCAATTGAGACGGCTCGCGCCGAAGCCCTCGCTGGGAACCCGGCCCCGACCTCCACGCAGCAGCACGCGTATGCGCTGAAGTATCCGGACGACTTCGAGATCCAATTCGGCGAAGCGGCCAGGCTGGACGGCTGGACCGTCGGGGATATCGAATTCTCCACGGCAATGGGGTCGCTCGCTCCCGGGGCCCGGTTAGAGGCTCTGCTGCCCCGTTTTGGCAGCCATCCCGAAGTGCACATGGCGCTGCTCCGGCCTGCCATCCTCGCGCGCGACCGCGAGCCCGCGCCGTCCCCCCGGAAATCGCCGATTGAAGAGTGGAAGAGCCGGCCCTGGGACCCAGTCGAGCGGCGCGCGTCTGCGGGCGAAGCCGTCGATCCGGACAACGCCTGCTTCCCGTTCTGGCGGGCCATTTCGCTCTTCGCGCTGGGGAAGCGCGAGGAGGGTGACCTCTGCCTGGGGCGCGCCGCGCGGAAGCCGCACTGGCACAGTTATGAGCGGAGCGAAAGCCGGGCAGCATTGGCGCTGCGCGAAGCGGTCGAGGGCCCGCTCCCTCTGGCCGAGCGGGCTGCCAGTGTCGTCCCTAACCAGTCTGTCCACGTGATACTTCGCGCAGCCGGCCAACAGATTCTCGCCCTGTCGCAAGAGGATGAGCGCGAGGGGCGAATCCAGGCAGGAATCGCTCGCCGGCACGCTCTGATCCAGATCGGCTGCCTTATCAGCGCGGACGGGGAGCCGGTGATCGAAAGTCTGACCGGCGAGCCGGTCGCGCAGGCAGGTGCAGGGACCCCAGGAACCGAGCGTGATCTTTCGTACGCCGAAGTGACCGCATTGCGCAAAGCGCACCCTCATGCACTGCCCGCGCGCCGATACCGGGCCTTTCTGGTCGCCCACGGCGAAGCCCGGGAGGCGAACTGGGTGCTGCAGAAGTTCCAGGAACTCCAAGAGCGCCACAACTCTATCCGTAAAGCGCTCCCGGCTATGAGTCAATCCCTGCGGAACATTGAAAGCGCTCACCGATGCTGGCACCTTGCGCTGCTGCTCTTCTCCTGCGGCGCGCTGCTGGTTCTGCTGTGGGGCTGGCGCGCGTTGCGTCGGGCGTGTACGCCGTCCGTCAGCACGCCCGCATGGCGTCGAAGGCTGACCGCCGCGGCCCTGGCGAGCGCCATTCTGCTGGCTCTGCTGATTCGGAGCAGCGCTCTGGAGGCGAAAGCCGGACAGATCGATCGTGTCACCTCGGCGTGGACCTGCGGGAGCATGGCCCGCGATCTCCACCTTCCATGGCCGCCCGCGTCGGCCCAATGACCGCGAGTTCACCTCGCTCCAGGACCGATGGCTCGGTCCTGGGAGCAATAGAAAGGATGTTGCAAAGATGGACGTCAAAGTAACAGTTCACGGAAGCCGTTATTTTGGTGAGGCAGTAACGGGGACTTGCTTCTGAGAGGCCGCGAGCATCGCCCGGCACTCCTGGAGACACTCCTGCCCACGTAGTTGCCAGGTGGCAAATAGGCTGGAGAGCACAACCATGATTTGAGAGCCCGATGAGGTGCGCGTGCCA
>JBBRJW010000158.1:0-6450 GCA_038218705.1 Chthonomonadales bacterium
ACTCGTGTTGATTATGCTTCTCTTCCAGTCCGCTATTCTCCTCATACTGGTCTGCTTCGCCGCCCTGAGCCATCGCAATCTGAAGGATTACTGCCCGCTGGATCCCGCCCGAAAGCCTTCGCCTTCCGGGCCGGATGGTAACGTGGCGGTGCTGATTCCCGCGCGCAACGAGGCGGGCAACATCGAGGCTTGCGTCGAGAGCCTGCTGGCTCAGACTTCCGGGGACTTCTCCCTGTTCGTACTCGACGACGGGTCTGATGACGGCACCGATCGAATTGTATCGGGCCTCGCAGATTCCGATTCCCGCATTCGGCTCATCGAGGGCAAGCCAATTCCGGCCGGCTGGGCCGGGAAAGTCTGGGCTTGCTCGCAGCTGGGAGCCGTCGCGCTGCAGGACGGGGCAGACTGGCTGCTCTTCCTCGATGCGGACACGCGCGCGGAGCCCCATCTGGTGGACGGCGCACTGCAGCTTGCACGCGAGACCGGCGCAGGAATGGTGAGTGCCTTCCCATACCAGGAGACGGGAACGCTCGCGGAGCGAGTGGTGTTGCCGATGCTCCATTTTCTAATCGTGACGTTTCTGCCGATTCGGATGGTGTGGGAATCGCCCAGGCCCGAAATCGTGGCTGCCTGCGGCCAGATTGAGCTCTTCTCGGCGGCCGCATACTGCGCCCTGGGCGGACACGGCGCTATCCCAGGGTCGTTTCACGATGGCCTGCAGCTTGCCCGCCGGGCAAAAGCGGCCGGCATTCGCGTACGCCTCTTCGACGGCTGCGGCGCGATTCGGTGCCGGATGTATCGCGGCGCGCGTGAGGTGTGGAGCGGGTTCACGCGCAACGCCTATGAAGGTCTCGGGGGAGTGGGAGCACTGGTAGTGATGACGCTGCTACAGGCAGTCTGCTTCCTGCTGCCATTCGCGTTTCTGGTGGCCGCCGCCATAGAAGGCGCGCGCGGCAGATTTCCGGGATGGGGCGCAATCTGCCTGGCGCAGATCCTACTCATCCTCTGGATGCGGCTCGCGCAGGCGAAGCGCTTCGGACATGTCAGCTCAGTCTGGCTGCACCCACTCTCCGTTGCCGCCATTATCGCGATCGAGTGGGCATCATTCTGGAGGAGCCTCCGGAAGACGCGGATCGCGTGGAAGGGGCGCACCTATCAGCAGTAGGAGGATCGCCGATACAGACTCTCACTCGTAGCGGAAGCGGCTGAGCGCCAGGGCGAAGAAGCCTGCGCCAAAGGCGATCACCACTGCGATGTTCGGGAGGGTGGAGAAGAGCGTTCGGTCGCGCAGAATCAGGTCCTGGTAGGCGTTGAGCGCCCATGCATGGGGCGTGATGCGGCTGAGCGACTGTAGCGATTGGGGCAGGAACATGCGAGGGATGAGGCAGCCGGAGAGTGTGCCCATCAGGAGGAGCGCCAGGGTGGTCATGCCCTGGATCTGCTCCATGGTCTTTCCGAGCGTAGCGATCAGGAGGCCAAGCCCGGTAGCGGCGAATATTGTCGCAGCGGCTACCACCACCACGCCCGGAAGCGCGTGGGCCAGGTGGAGCTGCATCACCTGCACGCCGATCAGGAGCAGTATTGCGGTCTGGAGTGCGCCGAGCAATGCGCGGGCGAGCAGCTTGCCGAGGAGAACCTGGCTTGCCGATATTGGCGCAGAGAGAATGCGGCGAAGCGTGCCTTCATGGCGCTCGGTAATGAGCGTGGCCGCCACTCCGTTTGCCATGAAGAAGACGAAATAGACCAGAAAGCCCGGGATTATGACATCGCCGGGCGAGGGTCCGCTCGCCGGCCCGCTTTGCGGTGCGGAGGGCATGTCGAGAGCCACGGGCGAACGGAGCGCGGAGCTCGCCTGCTGCTCCGCGAAGGCGCGGAACGCGGGGGGCATCTGCGCCATGTAGAGAGGAACGGCAATCCGCTGGGCAGCGCCGAGTACAGCACCTCGCGCGATCGAGGCCACTTGCGCCTGCGCGGGATCCGCCAGAACTCGCACGTGAGCGGGCGGAGCGCCGCCATCGTTTCCAGCGCCTGCCACCGCCACCTCCAGTGCGCGGCTGAACCCTGGCGGGATCACAAGCCCCAGCGAGCGATCGCCGCCCCCTACTGCGTCCTCAACCTGCTCCTCTGTAGCGGTGGTCTCAACCTTAAGCCCGAGGTGTCGCAGCTCGGCAATGAGCGAGGCGCCATAGGCGCCCTGGTCGCGGTTCGCCGCGAGGATGACAATGCGAGCTGCCGACCGGCTCGATGAGCGCCCGCCGAAGATCATGCCAAACGTGAAGACAAAGACCAGTGGCAGGCCGAATAGGAATACCAGCGCAGAGCGGTCCCGTAGCAGAATGCGCAGATCTTTCGCAGCGATTACGAGAAACCCCACGTTTTGCCTCCCAGGCTGCTCAATCGCGCAGGTGCTTTCCGGTGATCGCGAGAAACACGTCCTCGAGGTCCGGCTGGCGAACGGCCAGCGTCTGGAGCGAAAGGCTCTCGGCTGTGAGTGCCGCCACCAGGCTCGCCAGGACCAGCTCCGGGCGGTTCGCTCTGGCGCGCAGCGTTCCTGCCTCGATCTCGGCGGTTTGGGGCGGATTCGTGGGAGTTGCGGGCAGCCACTCCAGCGAGAGAATGCCCTCCATCTCGCGCATTCGTCCCAGGGCGGCTTCCTCTGGCGTGGCCGAAAGGCGGGCCTCCACGGTGGCCCCGCCGAGGCCCGAAATAAGGTTATCAACCGTGTCGCAAGCCACCATGCGACCACGATCCATGATGCCGACGCGATCGCACAGCGACTGCGCCTCCTCCATATAGTGGCTCGTATAGAGGACCGTGAGGCCGGCGCGGTTGAGCTCACGAACACCTTCGAAGATGTGATTCCGGGAATGGGGATCCACGCCAACCGTAGGCTCATCCAGGAGCAGGAGGCGAGGGTTGTGCATCAGACCGACAGCGAGGTTGAGACGCCGCTTCATGCCGCCGGAATAGCCAGAGACAAGGGAGCTTGCGCGATCCGTGAGTCCAACGAGGTCGAGCATCTCATCGATCCGGGTCTTGAGGGCTGCGCCACGGAGGCCGTAAAGGCTTCCAAAGAAGGCGAGGTTCTCTCTCGCGGTTAGCTTGAAGTAGATGGCGAGCTCTTGCGGAACGAGGCCGAGGCCCCGACGAATCGCGACATCCGAGCGGCGCGCCACACGACCCTCTACAAGAATCTCGCCCTCCGTCGGCTCCTGGATCCCGGCGAGCATGTTGATGATGGTGGTCTTGCCGGCGCCGTTTGGGCCTAGGAGGCCGAAGATCTCGCCCGTGCGGAGCGAGAAGCTCACGCCGTCCACGGCAGCTATTTCGGCGTACCGCTTGTGTACGTCGTGGAGTGAAACCATTGTTTGGTGGCCGTTCGGCTCAAACTGTGACATCGTACTTAACTATACCCCTACCGGTCGGCGCGGAGAGCGCGCACGGGCAGCTCTTGACACAGAAGGGGAGCGATAGAGTATACTACGGGAGCTTCTGGCAGAGTAGCTCAGTTGGTTAGAGCATACGGTTCATACCCGTAGTGTCAAGAGTTCGAGTCTCTTCTCTGCTATCGGGTTACTGCAGATTCGCATCGCCGTACAGCGTTTCTAACTGAGAGGCCGGCCGTTCCCTGTGGGACAGCCGGCCTTGCAACGTTGAACTGTTCCTGTATAGCGCCGTCCTGCTTGAGCGCAGGTGGTAAGCCTGGTGGAAGCGGGAAGTCCGCGATCGCCTGCTGCAAACCCCGGATCACAACGAACGGTTGACAAGACCTGCCTTCAGTTTCGCCCGCCCGTCCCTCCGGACTGGTTTCGGTATGCAGCCAGTCGGGCTCTTTGAACGCCAGGGCGAAAGGCCGTGGCGCACCGTCGGAGGCCTGTGACACGATCGAGTACGTTCCGTTGTGGAGAGGCATACCGTGCGAAACCGATGCGGGCAACAGGTAGACGCTTCTGCCGTCGGGTATACTGTTGCCGGTATCCCTGTAGGTAAGAAAGAAAAGAGTTTCCTTATGAGCCCAGTGCGCAAAACTTCTGTTGACGCCGTTGTTGGTGGCGAGAACGAGGTCCTGTCACCCACCCTTGAGCCCGCGATAGCTGCCGAGACCCCACAGGCGGCGGAGACGAAGCCGAAGGCCCGCGCAGCACGCAAGCCGAAGATTAAGGCTGAGGCGTTCCAGGCCGAGGCCGAGGCCTCCAAAACTGTTCCGGCGGCGGCTGCCGCAGTGGCCCCAATCGAGGCGAAGGTCGAAACGACCCAGCCGATAGCCGAATGGCCCGCGGATGTCGCCTCCGCAAGCGGCACTTCGGCGACGGACGAGAAACCGGCTGAGAAGTCGCCGGAACCCGATGAGACGGATGAGATTATTGAGCCTGCCGCTGCTTTTCGCGTGCTGGGCCTCAGCGATCTCACGATGCGAGCCATCGTTGATGCCGGTTTCGAAGCGCCAACTCCCATCCAGGAGCAGGCCATTCCCGTATTGCTGAGCGGCAAGGACCTCATCGGGCAGGCTCAGACCGGCACGGGTAAGACCGCGGCCTTCGCCCTTCCGATTGCGGAGCGCCTCGACGCAAACCTGAACCAGACCCAGGCCATCATCCTGCTTCCAACCCGTGAGCTCTGTATCCAGGTTGCGCAGGAGACCCATAACCTCACCAAGTATCATAACCTGCGCGTCCTGCCGGTCTATGGCGGACAGCCGATCGACCGTCAGTTCCGCGCGCTCCGCTCTGGAACCCAGATCGTTGTCGGCACCCCGGGCAGAGTTCTAGATCACCTCCGGCGTGGCACGCTCGACCTGGGACAGATCCGGTTCGTTGTGCTCGACGAAGCAGACGAGATGCTCAACATGGGCTTCCTGGAGGATGTCGAAGAGATCCTGAAGTCTGTGCCCGCCGAGCGGCAGACCGCCCTCTTCTCCGCCACCATGCCGCCCCGTATTGCCGGGCTGGCTCGCAACTACCTGAACGATCCTCAGCGCGTCAGCATCGAGTCGAAGCACCGCACCGTCGCGCAGGTCGCGCAGACCTACTACGAGGTTCCGCCGTCGCAAAAGGTTGAGGCGCTGGCACGCATTCTAGACATGGAGACTCCCGGCTCTACCATCCTCTTCTGCCGCACGCGGCGCGAAGTGGACGACCTGGGCGAGTCGCTCCAGATGCGCGGCTATGAGGCCGAGACTCTCCATGGCGAGATGAACCAGGCAGCGCGCGACCGTGTTATGAACCGTTTCCGATCCGGTCAGGCTGATCTGCTAATTGCGACCGACGTTGCAGCCCGCGGCCTTGACATCGACCAGGTGACGCAAGTTATCAACTACGACATACCGTGGGACGTGGAGACCTACGTCCATCGCATCGGCCGCACAGGCCGAGCCGGGCGAAGCGGCGAGGCGATCACGCTCATCTCTCCGCGTGAGCGGTACCAGCTAAGGCAGATCGAGCGCTTCATCAATGTGCCGATCAAGCCAGCGAGGGTCCCCACCGCTGCCGATATTTCGGCGCGCCGGCGCGATATGTTCAAGGATAACATCCGCCAGACTCTCGCCGACAGCAACTACGAGAGCTACTTGCTCACCGTGGAGGAGCTCGCCGAAGAGGGCGAGTTCGATTCATCGCAGATCGCAGCGGCAGCGCTCCAGATGCTCTGGCAGGCCCAGAAGGGCGCGTCCGACTACGACATCGCCGAGGCCGAGGTGAGCAACGAACGGTCCGAGCAGGGCATGACCCGCCTCTTCATTCAGATCGGCCGGCAGGATGGGGTGCGTCCCACCGATATCGTTGGCGCGATCGCTAACGAGGCCGGCGTTCCCGGCAATGCAATCGGCGCAATCGACATTATGGAGAAGTCAACCTTTGTCGAGGTGCCGGAGGGCGCCGCTGCAAATGTGATTGAGGCACTAGGCAAGACCAAGCTCCGCGGCAAAAGCGTCTACGTCGATGTCGCGAGGCCCCGACCCGATTTCGTCGACGATCGTGGGCCACGGCCCGATTCCCGCTTCGGTGGCCGCCCCGGTGGTCCGCCCTGGGCAAATCGGGACGATCGCGGCGGCAGGCCTCCCTTTCGGCGACCTGGCGGGGGAGACGACCGCTTTGGGCGCCGCCGCAACGGCTAACGCGGCGACCATCGTGCTGCAGTACGGACCGGCCTTCTCGACAGGAGGCCGGTCCCTTTTGTTGGCCGGCGGCCTGATATGCTGAATGCTTTCCGGAGACCGACGGCTTGAAATGATCGGTGCGGAGGAGAATCAGCGTCCGAGCACGTAACATCGCTGCGAGCCTGAACTCCAGTCTACGGGCTCCGGAGTGCTGCCCATGGCGCGCGATCGTATCGACCACGATGCTCTGACCAAGAGCCTGCTGAAGATGTTCTTCCTCCCCTTTGTCGAGCACTTTATGCCCAACGTCTTCGCTGAGCTCGACCCAACGAGCGTGGAGTTTGTCGACAAGGAGC
>JBBRJW010000159.1:0-6392 GCA_038218705.1 Chthonomonadales bacterium
ACCGAGACCATGCGCGGCGAGGCCGAAGCGAAATTCATCTCGATCCCCATCGCTATTCCGCGCTTTTACATGACCAAGGAGGCCGCCGCGCCTCTGCTCGCGGCATGCGCGAGCGGCCGCGCACCGCAAGTGAAGCTCACCTGCGTAATGCCCTGGCGGACACGTGAAGCGCGCAACATGATGGGCGTGATCCCTGGCACGGAGCCGACGATGCGCGATCAGCGGATCGTGCTGCAATCCTACTACGACTCGATCTCGGTCGTCCCTGCGCTTGCGCCCGGCGCGGATACCACCTGCGGCATGGCGGCGATGCTCCACCTGATGCGCTACTTCAAGGCGCATCCGCCGAAGCGCACCATGGTGTTTGTCGCAACGAGCGCGCACTTCCAGGCACTGCAGGGCATTCGGGAGTTCCTCGACCGGCACATCAATGACTGGTCTGACCCGAGCATGATCGAGTCGGCGACCGCCCGCGAGAACGCAGGCCGCGTTGGTCTGGTCCTCGGCGCATTCCTGGTTCTCTTCGCCGTCCTCCTCGCCGTGCGGCTTGCACGGAAGCCCGCTGAGGGCGCCAGCCGCTTCTCGCCTGCAGTGGTGACGCTCCTCATCTCGCTCCTGGTGATAGTTGTGCTCAATGTGGGCTTCTACGCCAACAGTCGCGATCGCGAGATGCGGAAGCCGAGCACGATCTATCTCTGGGCCGGCCTCGACCTCACCAGCCAGACCCGCTCCTTCGGCATCTTCTACAAGGGCTGGTTCTACGACTTCCGCGAGGACATCCAGGGCAAGTTCAGCGATATCGCCCGCGTCTGCCGCGAGAACGCGGAGAAGGTCGGCACCACCCTCGGCTTCGATCCCAAACGGTACTTTAACGATGGCGTGAACCCGGTGGATGGCAAGAACTGGCGCAACTTCATCCCGGGCAAGCCTGCCTTCGATTCCGAAGTCGTGACGATGGCCGGCGGCAATGGTATCACCTTCGCCTCGACCGACGACAGCCGTGCCCTGGTCGACACGCCTTTCGATACCGCAAGCCATGTCAACATTGCCAATCTGGCACAGCAGGTGCGCCTGCTCAACTGCCTCCTCTGGCATGTGGTCACGGACACCAACGAGCCGGGAGACGTGAACGCACAGCGGATGCCGATCACTGATGCCTCGAAGTGGTCCCGCATGGCGCTCCAGGGCGGGTTCGCGACCCTACAGGGCCGCGTGCAGATGTTCAACCCGCGCAAATCGTTTATCGCGAACTCGGATCCACGGCTGGCGGATACTCTCGTAGTGGTTCGCAACCGGAACAAGTCGTTTATGGGCGTTCGCGGCAACATGATCCAGCGAACCGAATGGACGACCCCCGATCGTCTCGCCTCACTGCGCCGTGATGCAGCTGGCAACGCTATTCAGGATAAGAATGGCGACGGTGTCGACACCTCTGGCCAGCCGGTGCCCGCCTCGAACTTCTTCGCCTTCCGGGGTATTGCGCCGCTGACCGCCTTTGGAAACAACAAGGCGACCCTGCTGGCCGCCTACCATCTCGACTACAGTGAGACCCGCCCAGATCCCAAAATACCGGGAGCGACGGTCCCGAACACCCTGCGGGGCGAGATCGACTATGCCCCGGACCTCGGCTCCAGCGGCGCAAAGTACGTCCCCCTCGACGTGATGGTGACCACGGCCGTCAAAGAGACGCCCGTCATCGTATTCCGGTGCGTGCCTACCGCGATCTACGACCTGGTCGACCAGCAGTCGCTGCGGGCCCTCACCTCCATCGATGTCTTCGATGGCGAGAGCAACGGCGAGCCCCGCATGTACGGCTACGCCATCGACCCGCAGGATCCCTCGCTGGTCGGCTCCTACGTCGAGGATGTCGCCGTACTCTTCTCCCAGCCAGGCTCGCGCCTCAAGATCGCCATGTCGAGCGGCCCCGGAGCGACCCGCCTGCTGTTGATCAACTCGCAGCCGAGTCAGCCGGAGGGTATCGGCTACCTGGTGGCGGGAAACCCGAACGAAGCGCAGAACGCCGACCTGCTTGGAAATGTCACGGTCGCCGCTTACGATGCGAAGACCGAGATCGCGAAGTCCGGCGCTATCTACGATACCGCGCTACATGTCGCTGAGGACATGCACAAGCTGGACGACTTCCGGATGCGGCGCCTGGCCAAATACCGGATCATGGATATGAACAGCAAGGAGGGCGTCCCCGGCCTCCACAGCCTCGCTTTCGCCTCGATCCAACAGGCCAAGGCGGATCAGGCAGCCAAGAACTGGGAGAAGTTCGACGCGGACTCGCGCGCGGCATGGGGCTTTGAGAGCAGGGCCTACCCGGACGTGCAGCAGACCGCGACCGACGTTGTCCAGGGTGTTCTCTTCTACCTGGCGCTGCTGCTCCCGTTCGCCTACTTCGGCGAGAGGCTGATGTTCGGCTTCTTCGACCTGAAGCGACAGCTCAGCGTCGCCGCGGTTATCTTCCTCGTCATCTTCATGATGTTCCGCTACGTTCACCCGGCGTTCGACATTACGATGAACCCGGTGATTGTGCTTCTTGCGTTCGTCATGCTCGCTCTCTCGTCCATCGTAATCGGGCTGATCTCTGGCAAATTCGAAGAGCAGCTCAAGCAGATGAACCAGACCATGGGCGGCGTGCACAAAGCGGATATCGGCCGTGTCTCCGTGGCGGTTGCCGCATTCAACCTGGGTATCTCGAACATGAGGCGGCGCAAGGCGCGCACCATGCTCACCTGCATCACCCTGGTGCTGCTCACGTTTACCGTACTCTCCTTCACTTCGGTGGTGCAGACTATCCGGTTTAACCGGGTACCGGCTCCCAGTGACCATGGACCCCGCTACAACGGAATCATGATCCGGACCGCGATGTGGGACCCGCTCCAGGAGCCCGCATACCGTCTGCTCTCGGATGAGTACGGCCGCAAGTACTCCGTCGCGCCGCGAGCCTGGTTCTACGGCACACAGATGGGCGAGCAGTCGTTCCTCACGCTGCGCCGGGCCGACAAATCCTACGATGCCAGAGCGATGGTCGGGCTCTCGCCGGAGGAGTCGAAGATCACGCGGCTGCAGGAGGCTCTCCAGCCGGGAGGTCGCTGGTTCGCGCCGGGCGATATCTACACGGTTATCCTGCCGGACGTGGTGGCAAACGCACTCCGCGTGGATGCGGCAGATGTGGGCAAAGCGCGCATCAGTTACAGCGGCGTCGACTACACGGTCATCGGCATCATCGACTCCCAGCGGCTCAAGGACCTGACGGACCTCGACAACGAGCCGCTCACTCCGGTCGACTTCATCGCGATGAACAAGCTCTCGCGTGGAGGCAGCGGCGGCGGGGACCAGGGCTTCAAGGAGTACACCCACCTCGAGCCCGATTCGGTCTTCTTCATTCCGTACCGGACCGCGACCAACATGGGAGCGGAGCTTCGCTCGATTGGAATCGACTTCGCGCAGCCGCAGGAGGTAATCACCCGGCTCGATCCCCTGATGCATCGGCTCGGCCTGAACCTCTACGCGGGGCAGATCACCAATCCGAATATCGATGGACCCGGCCGCGGTAAGATTGAGCGCTACTCCTCCATCGCATCCACGAGCTCGCGCGGGCTGGAGCTGGTCTTCTTCCCCATCCTGATCGCGTCGCTCATCGTGCTCAATACAATGCTCGGGTCGGTGTTTGAGAGGGTGAAGGAGATCCATATCTTCTCCTCGATTGGCCTCTCACCGTCGCACATCGGGATGCTCTTCATCGCCGAAGCGCTCGTCTACGCGATCCTCGGATCGGTAGCCGGGTACCTGCTGGGCCAGTTCACAAGTAAGCTGCTCGTGATCACTCACTGGCTGCCGGACCTCTACCTGAACTTCTCCAGCGTGAGCGCGGTCATGACCACCCTGGTTGTCGTGGCAGTGGTGCTCCTCTCCACCCTCTACCCGGCTCGCAAGGCTTCCGAGGTGGCGACACCCGCAGTCGATCGCACGTGGAGGGTGCCGGACCCGGACGGCGACCACTGGACCATCCCGCTTCCATTTGCGGTTACCGGCGAGCAGGCATCGGGGCTGAGCGGCTTCCTCTGCGAATGGCTGCAGGCCTACGAAGAGTACTCGATCGGCGACTTCGTGACGCAGAACGTGGTTTCGGAGGAGTTTGCCGGTGAGAGCGGGCTCTCCTACCGGGTGAAGTGTATGACCTGGCTTGCGCCGTTCGACCTGGGTGTCTCCCAACGTGTTGCGATCGAGACAACGCCTACCTCCACTTCGGACGTGTTCGATATCCGGCTCCATATAGACCGCGAGTCGGGCGACGTCTCGAACTGGAAGCGCGTTAACCGACGGTTCCTGAACACCCTGCGCAAGCAGTTCCTGATATGGCGAACCCTCAAGCAGGCCGATCGCGAGCGATACTTGATGGAGCCTGAGGCGGATCGCGCGGCGCCCGCTCCGGCCGCGCCGGGATCCGGTGAGCCTTCGCCCGCGGTGTAGCGCCGCCGGCAAGCCGAGCCATGGGGCTCGGCCGACCGCTCGGCCCCCGGGAGGGGCTGCAGGCCAGCGGGGTAGGGCAGGGCGCGCAGAGAATAGGGTGTGGTTTTGCCGGTTCCATCGTGCGAAAGCACGCTGGAGCAGGATGGGAAGGGGGATCTTGAAGCGTGGCGGAAGATACTGAGATCGCGCGTATACGGCAGCAGGTCGAGGCCGAATCGCGAGAAGAAGGCCGCGAGGACACCGAGACTCAATTTGAGGACGGATTCAGCGGCAAGACTATCATCGGCGCCCTCTTTGTCGGCTTCATTATGCTTCCGGGAGCGCTCTATCTCGGCCTGGTCGCCGGGCAGGGGCTGGGCCCGGCTGCGGAGTGGGTAACCATCGTTCTCTTCGCCGAGATCATGCGCCGCTCGTTCCTGCCTATGAAGCGGCAAGAGATCTATATCCTCTACTATGTGGCCGCCGCGCTAACCGGGCTCGCTGCAGACCGAGGAATCTCAGGGGGGCCCTTCGGAGGACTGATCTGGAATCAGTACTTCATACAGTCGCCACAGGCCGCCATTGTTGCGAGAGACATTCCGCACTGGGTAGTTCCACCGGCTGGCTCCGCCGCGCTGATGCACCGGACCTTCTTCGACGCGGCCTGGGCCGCTCCCATTGGTCTGCTCATCATCGGTGAGATCCTGGGCCGCCTCAACTGGATGAGCGCAGGCTATTTCCTTTTCCGGGTCACGTCGGATATTGAGCAGCTGCCGTTCCCCATGGCTCCTGTTGCCGCGTCGGGCGCAACCGCGCTGGCGGAAGCAGCCAGTAAGGAGGAGTCGTGGCGCTGGCGCGTCTTCTCCACGGGAACCGTAATTGGGCTCATCTTCGGGTTCTTCTATATCGCTGTTCCGGTCTTTACAGGGGTTGTCTTCGGAAAGGCCTTCCAGCTCATTCCGATTCCGTTCTTCGATCTCACAACGTCCACTGAGACCATTCTGCCAGGAGCGATCACAGGTATCTCGGGTGACCTTACAAAGGTGCTCACAGGCTTTGTGATTCCCTATCACATCGTGCTCGGATCGCTCATCGGGTCACTCGTCTGCCGCGTTGGCCTCGCTCCCATCCTGCATCACTTCGGCGCGTTCGGAAGCTCCGAATCCAACGGATGGACACGAGGCATGGACGCGATCTTCACCAACCAGGCCATCAACATCAAGTTCTGGACGTCGGTTGGCATTGGCTTTCAGCTCGCCATCGCGCTGATCGGGTTCTGGAGTGTGGCAAAGTCGATTCGCTCCATTCGCGCACAGATCAAGAATCGCGGGATGAAGCTGGAGGTTCCAAAAGGGCGCGGCGACATGGCGCTCTGGATCCCCGTCGTCGTCTGGCTTTCGGTTACGGTCTTCTATATGGCTCTCACACGCTTCCTGCTCCACTACGATGAGCAGACGGCGCTCGCGCAGGGCCGTATCGAGAGCCACGCCTTCCCGCTCTGGCTGCTTGCATTCTACGGGCTCGTCTGGTCGCCGATCAACTCTTATGTTTCGGCGCGAATGATCGGTATCACCGGCTCCGGTGTCTCTTTCCCCTTCCTGAAAGAGGTCTCGATCATGAAGTCGGGGTACCAGTATGCCGACATCTGGTATGCGCCGATACCTCTCGCCGACTACGGCGGCCTTGCACAGCGCTTCCGTGAGGTCGAGCTTACCGGGACCAAGTTCATCTCCATCGTAAAGATAGAGGCTCTCATCTTTGCGATCATACTTCCGGCGAGCTTCGTCTTCTGGGCCTTCTTCTGGCACACGAGCCAGATCCCGTCGGCGCAGCATCCTTACGCCCAGCACTTCTGGCCGATCAGCGCAACGTTCCAGGCCATGTTCAACACGATCAACCGGCAGTCCGGCGGGATTACCTGGGTGAAAGAGGCG
>JBBRJW010000160.1:0-6391 GCA_038218705.1 Chthonomonadales bacterium
GAACCGCCGCGACCCGAAGCGAGTGTATCTTGCCTATGGCGGTGGCTTCGGAGATCTCCCCAACGACCACTACTTTATCCATAAGGGCGTGGTCTGGGCCGACCGCACTCCGAAACCGCACTTCCCCGAGGTGAAGCGCGCCTATCAGTGGGTCGCATTTGAGCCTGGCGATCTGGCGAAAGGTGAGATCACCGTACGGAACCGGTTCGCCTTTACCAACACCAGGGACTTCATTGCGGCCTGGTCTGTATCCGAGGATGGGCGGGAGATCGCTTCCGGGGCGCTGCCCGGTCTCGACCTGGACCCGGGCGAGACCACTCTGCTCAAGATTCCGCTTCTAACGTCGGCCCCTGCACCCGGGGCGGAGCGATTCGTGCGCATCAGCCTCCGGCTGGCGAAGGCCGCGCGCTGGGCCCCGGCCGGATGGGAGATAGCCTCCGCACAGTTCGCGCTGCCGGTCGAAGCTCCGCCGGCTGTCGCGAGCACGACGCAGCCGCCCCTGCACCTAACGCGAACAAGCGGAGGATACACCGTAGAGGGCAGCCAGTTCAACCTGGAATTCACCTCTGAAGCGGGCGGTATTGCTGCGATCTCATGTGATGGAGCATCGATGCTCCTTCCAGGGGGTGGCCCGTCGCTGCACCTCTGGCGCGCTCCTCATCGTGTCGACGATAACTGGGCCTACGACCAGTGGGAGAAGTACGGACTCACGCGACTGGACTGGAGCACAGACTCGCTTGAGGCCGAATCCGCTGAAGGCGGCGTCGCGGTAATCGTGAGGCGACTGGGCCGTGGCAAAGAGGGCTTTGCCGTTGACCATATCAGCCGATACCAGATTTCGGGCGACGGCGCAATCCGTATACAGAACGATGTCGCTTTCCGAGGAGAGAAGATCCCGCTGGGCCGGCTTGGCACCCGGATGCTGCTCGATCCAAAATGGGACCGCTTCTCCTACCTGGGCCGTGGACCGGAGGAGAACTATCCGGATCGCAAACGCGCTTTCGACGTTGGGCGGTATGAGAGCACGGTTGCCGAGCAGCTTACGCCGTACGCAAAGCCCATGGAGTGCGGATCGCACGAGGACGTAAGGTGGGCAGCAGTTAGCAGCGCGCAGCTGCCAACTCTGCTCATTCAGGCGGCGACCGACCTGCTTCAGGTCTCCGCGCTGCCCTACACGGACGAGGAGCTGACTGGTCCGGAGTACTCGATAGACCTGCCAGCATCCAGCGCCACCGTGCTGTGTGTGAATGCGCGCACGCTCGGTGTAGGCTCGAACTCCTGCGGTCCGCGGCCAATGCCCGAGTACCAGCTCGAGTCCGTCGATGCGTCCTTTACAGTTGTGCTGCGGCTCCTGCACGCGGGCGCCGACCCGGGGGCAGCAGGCAGACTGGCGTAAGCCATCCAGTGTCGGGAAGGGGAATAGCGATGGTACGAGGGAAGAGCGTGAAGGGGCCGAAGGGTGAGCGCATCGATCACGATGCGCTCTTCAAGAGGCTGATTGGCACGTTCGTGCTGGAGTTCCTGGAGCTCTTTGTGCCTTCCCTCGTCGATCATGTTGAGGCAGAGAGCCTGGCGCTCATCGACAAGGAGATCTTCACCGATCTTGCAGAGGGCGAGCGGCATGTAGTCGACCTGCTGGTGCGCTTCAAGGTGCGCGGTGAAGACCGCTGCATCCTCATCCACGTGGAAAACCAGGCGAGCCACCAGCGAGACTTCGATCCCCGGATGTTCCGTTACTATGCGCACCTGACCCTCAAGTATAAGCTGGATGTCTACCCGATCGCTCTGCTCTCGTACGACACTCCGGCAGCCGAAGCGAGCCATCAGTACACGGTCGACTTTCCGGGCAAGCGTGTGTTACAATTCGACTACGACTGCATTCAGCTCAACCGTCTTGACTGGAAGAGTTACCTTGGCAGGGCCAATCCCGTGGCGATCGCGCTGATGGCCAAGATGCGCATCGAGCCGGCGGACCGTCCGAAGGTGATGCTTGAGTGCCGGAGGATGCTTGGGACGCTGCAGCTAAATCCCGCTGATACGGAGTTCATCCTGGCATTTGTGGAGACCTACCTCAAACTGACAGGCGAGGAGTTCCGAGTAATGGAGACGCTGGTGGAAGCGCTGCCGGTCGAGGAGAAGGAGAAGTTCATGATACCGATGTCTTCGGCAAAGCGAGAAGGCTACCAAGAAGGACAACAAGAGGGCCGACGGGAGGCGCTGGTAAGCCTTTTGGAGGGCCGCTTCGGCGAGCTTACGCAGAACGTCCTGCGTGCAATTGATCGGCTGGAGCCCGGTCGAATGAAGGAGCTCGGGCAGGCTGTCTGGAGCTTTGCCACCATCGCAGAGCTTGATCAGTGGCTCGCAGCCCAGCGGTAGCACGTACTTCCTGCCCGGGCAGAGCGATTAGCGGCCGGGTCGGCGCGTGCGAGACCGGGCGACCACTACAGCAGTCACGTCCACCGTTTTGGGAGGAAGCGCCGCCAGTATGCGCACGGCGCCGGTGGAAGGGTCGATGCGACAGACCCCGTGCCCGTCCGATACCCTTGTGACACCGATGAGGCTGTCGCCGGCTCCGGCGAGCAGTCGGGCGATAGGGCGCTGGAGGCGAGCGATCCGAATTTCTCTCCCCTCCGGGCGATAGAGGACGAGCGACAGTGATCCAGAAGTGTCTCGAGCCCCGCCGGATGTGGGCTGCTTTACGAGAAACGCATACCGGCCTCCACTCAAGCGAACGGCCCCCGAGAGCTGCTCGCCGCGAGCAAATCTGCCGCCATCGGCGTGGATCGCAAAAGGCGGAGCTTCAACCCCCTTCAACCCGCAGACTATCCCCTCGATCTCATCGTTTTTCCCACCTCGTGGCGCAGAGAACAAAAGTACGCTATTGCCCTTCTCAGGAACCGCGCCAAGATACCATCGACGGGCCAGGCGAACAAAGTACTTCTGATGAAGCCTGGGATCAATCGCGCAGATCTCAGGGTCGGCGTCTGGCTCCTCCTTCGACGACATGACCCACGCGAGGCTCTTACCGACGCACTCTATCTGGAGCCAGCCGAAGCCGGTCGCAGTGTCCTGGTCTACTCCATAGCGTGCCCTCGATGGGCCAGTTACGCGGCCGTTTGCAACGACATATCGACGGGTTGGGGGCGTTGACGAGTAGTCGACTGCAAGGCGCTTTCCACGCGACGACATCGTCAGCAGGCCATGGTCGAAGCTTACGAGCAGTCGCTCAGGCCCCCAGTCGGCGAGTGCCTCGAGTGAATTCATGCCAATCGTTTTCGGCTGAAGCTCGGGAAACCGGTGTACCGTGGGCGCACCTCGCAGTGATGACGAAGCCGAGTACTGCATCGTCTCGTCCACCCACCAGAGCACTCCGCTGCCAGAGCTTGCCGACCCTGCCATTGGAAGGCAATCGGCAGGGAACTTGAAAAGGGCTCGCCACCCCGGGGCTGTGGACGAGGGGTCGAGACCGCTCACACGGCCTTGAGCGTCCACGGCAGCCACGAGGAGCACGTCTGAGCTGGCCCCGGTGCAGCAGAAGCCCGACGCCATTACAAGTGTGAGGAGAATTGCAGATCGGCAAACGGACCGACTCAGTCCAGACATCGATGCCTCCCAACGAACGCCCTGGGGCGTGCCGTACTGCCGATTGAAATATGGCAGCCACATAACAGTTGCCGCAATGAGAGCGCGAGCGCTCCTGCATAGGTGGTCCTTATGCCAGCCATCGCATTCGCCTACCGGTAATCGAAACGCCGGCAGCGCAGTCTGGATTCGGCCCTGTGGACCTCTTCCAGGCGCGTTCTGGTCTGGCCGGCGCGCGCTCCTGGTGGTATACTAAAGTACAGTATTTTCAACGAAGCGAACCCAACTGGCGTTCGCTTCGTCCGTTTGTTGTGGAGCGAGAGGAGGAGCAGTTGGACCGATTCAAGCTGGTATCTGAGTATCAGCCGGGCGGAGACCAGCCGCAGGCAATCAACGAATTGGTGCAGGGCCTGGGCGCCGGGCACCGCTATCAGACGCTGCTCGGGGCAACCGGCACTGGCAAGACCTACACGATCGCAAACGTGATACAGCAGGTCCAGCGGCCCACCCTCGTCATCGCTCACAATAAGACTCTCGCAGCACAGCTCTGCTCGGAGTTCCGTAACTTCTTCCCGGATAATGCCGTCGAGTACTTCGTCTCTTATTATGACTACTATCAGCCTGAAGCCTATATCCCCCAGACGGATACTTTCATCGAGAAGGATAGCCAGATCAACGATGAGGTGAACCGCCTCCGTCACGCCTCTACGCAGGCGGTTCTGGAGCGGCGGGACGTGATCGTGGTCGCGTCGGTCTCCTGCATATATGGCCTTGGCTCCCCGGACGAGTACCGGAAGATCATCCTGGCCTTTCATCGCGGCCAGGAGTACAACCGCGAAGAAGCCCTTTCTCGCCTTGTCGATATGCAGTTCACGCGCAACAACCTGGAGCTGACCCGCGGCACGTTTCGGGTGCGTGGAGATACTCTCGAGATCCAGCCGGCCGACGAGGAGATCATCATTCGCGTGGAGTTCTTCGGCGATGAGGTGGAGAAGATTACTCTGGCCGATCCACTGACGGGCGAGCTGCTCAGCGCCCGCGACCAGATTACCGTCTTTCCGGCATCGCACTTCGTCACGTCCAATGACCGCCTCAAGCAGGCAATCGTTGATATCGAAGCCGAGATGCAGGAGCGCGTCGCTTACTTTAAGTCTCGGAATGAGCTCATCGAGGCGCAGCGTATCGAGCAGCGAACCAATTTCGATATTGAGATGATGAAGGAGCTGGGTTTCTGCTCCGGCATTGAGAACTACTCTCGCTTCATGGATGGACGCGCGCCAGGCACTGCGCCGAACTCGCTGCTGGACTATTTTCCAAAGGACTTCCTGACGGTCATTGATGAGAGCCACCAGACTCTGCCCCAGGTCCGCGGCATGTACAATGGCGATAAGGCGCGCAAGGATACGCTGATCCAGTACGGGTTTCGGCTGCCAAGCGCTGCAGACAACCGTCCGCTCAAGTTTTACGAATTTCAGGAGCGGATCGGCCAGGCGATTCTCGTCTCTGCGACTCCCGGCCCCTTCGAGAAGGAGCACTCCGCCCAGACGGTTGAGCAGATCATCCGCCCGACGGGGCTCATCGATCCCGAGGTGGTGATCCGGTCAACCAAAGGCCAGATCGACGATCTGATCGAGGAGATCCGCAAGACTACCGCGCGGGGCGAGCGCGTCCTGGTGACGACACTCACCAAGAAGATGGCGGAAGACCTCACAGAGTACCTGGAAGATCTCAAGATCAAGGTGAACTACCTCCACTCCGATGTAAAGACCCTTGCGCGGTCCGAGATTCTGCGCAACCTCCGCCTGGGCGTTCACGACGTGATTGTCGGGATCAATCTCCTCCGCGAGGGCCTCGACCTCCCGGAGGTCTCGCTCGTAGCGATCCTGGACGCCGACAAAGAGGGATTCCTTCGGTCCGAGACCTCGCTCATTCAGACCATTGGACGTGCGGCCCGCCATGTGGAAGGGCGAGTGCTCATGTATGCCGACAACATCACCGGCAGCATGGCGCGAGCTATCGATGAGACAAATCGCCGGCGGGAGAAGCAGGTAGCCTACAATGTCAAGCACGGAATCACTCCGCAATCCGTGAAGACAGCCATCCGCGATCTGCTCCAGGCGGAAAAAGTCGCAGAGGAGTCGGCTCCTTACGGCATGCAGGGAACTGCGGCGACTCTGCGCGTTGACGCGGCGACGATGTCGCTTGACCAGATTGAGGAGGTCATCCGAGGCCTGGAGAAGGAGATGAAGGACGCCGCCCGCGCCCTCAACTTCGAGTACGCGGCCGAGCTTCGCGACGAAGTGAACGAGCTCCGCAAGCTCGCGCCGGCCAGCAAGGTAGGCACGGACCCGAAGACCGGCCCGATGGGTGGCGGGTCGGATGTGCTCTACGGTAAGCCTCGGCGCTCCCGGAAGAGCTAAGCGACATATGACCAGGGCTATCGGGCGTAAAATGTTGGGAAGCCGGCTGCCAGGTGGCGCGCTCTGCTGCCTTCTGGCCGCGCTCTGCGCCCCTGCGCACGCCGGGCGCATCATCGTTCGCGACGCGGGCGGGCGGCCGGTTGCGCCGCTGGAAGCCCCCGGCAAACGTGGCGCGGTGCTGCTCTTCGTGACGCCGGATTGCCCGATCGCCAACGCCTATGCCCCCGAGATCAAGCGCATCGCCAGAGCTTACGGGCAGAAGGGGGTTGACTTCTATCTGGTCTACGCCGACCCTTCGGTAGGGGCGGCAGCGGTTCGGCAGCATGTCCGCGCTTACGGCTTCGGCATTCTGGCGCTGCTCGATCCAGGCCATCGGCTGGTTCAGGTTG
>JBBRJW010000161.1:0-6379 GCA_038218705.1 Chthonomonadales bacterium
AAGTTACGGTATTGTGTCGATTGGATGGCAAAGGCCGCCTCAAGTTGAGACGGCCTTGGTAAGGTTCGTAGCGGGACGTATCGGGCGTGTACGGACCTTCTTGCGGAACGCCGATGTAGTCGGCCTGGCGGGGGCTGAGCGTGGTGAGGTGGACGCCGATCTTCTCAAGGTGGAGGCGCGCAACCTCTTCGTCGAGCCGCTTGGGCAGCGTGTAAACTCCCACGGCATACTTGTCGCGGTTGTTCCAGAGGTCGATCTGCGCCAGCGTCTGGTTGGCGAAGCTGTTGGACATCACGAAGCTCGGATGGCCGGTGGCGCAGCCCAGGTTCACCAGGCGGCCCTCCGCGAGCAGGAAGATGCTGTTGCCGTTCGGGAAGGTGTACTGATCGACCTGCGGCTTGATGTTGAGCTTGGTGACGCCCGGCGCGGTGTTGAGCCGATCCACCTGGATCTCATTGTCGAAGTGGCCGATGTTGCAGACGATGGCCTGATCCTTCATATTCGAAAGGTGCTCGAAGGTGAGGATGTCGACGTTGCCGGTGCAGGTGACGTAGATGTCGCCCATGCCGAGAGTCTCCTCAACGGTTGCGACCTGGTAACCCTCCATCGCGGCCTGGAGCGCGTTGATCGGGTCGATCTCCGTCACGATAACGCGCGCACCGAGCCCGCGCAGCGACTGCGCCGAGCCCTTGCCAACATCGCCGTAGCCGCAGACGACGGCAACCTTGCCGGCGATCATCACGTCGGTAGCGCGCTTGATGCCGTCGCCGAGCGATTCGCGACAGCCGTAGAGGTTGTCGAACTTGGACTTTGTGACCGAGTCGTTGACGTTGATCGCCGGAACCAGGAGCAAGCCCTCCTGCTGCATCTTGTAGAGGCGATGGACGCCGGTGGTGGTCTCCTCGGAGACGCCCCGCCAATCGGCTACCACATCGTGCCAGCGGCGCGGTGTGGCCGCATGAACCTGTTTCAGCAGGTTCTTGATGACCGCCTCCTCATGGCTGTCCGACTCGGAGTTGACCCAGTCGCTGCCGTTCTCCAGATCGTAGCCCTTGTGGATGAGCAGGGTCGCGTCGCCGCCGTCGTCGACAATGAGCTGAGGGCCCTTGCCGCCGGGGAAGGTGAGCGCCTGGTCCGTGCACCACCAGTACTCCTCGAGCGACTCGCCCTTCCAGGCGAAGACCGGCACGCCGGCTTCGGCGATCGCGGCGGCCGCGTGGTCCTGCGTGGAGAAGATGTTACAGCTCGCCCAGCGCACGTCCGCGCCGAGAGCGATCAGCGTCTCGATCAGCACGGCGGTCTGGATGGTCATGTGGAGCGAGCCGGTGATCCGGACCCCTTCCAGCGGCCGGGATGCCGCGTGCTTGTTGCGGATCGACATCAGGCCCGGCATCTCCTGCTCGGCGATGGTGATCTCTTTACGGCCCCAGGAGGCCAGGGTCATATCCGCAACCTTGTAAGCCACGGTGGTCGTTTCGGTCAAAACAGAGCTCATGCTTCAGATCTCCCTAAGTTCTTTATCTGCGTACTGCTTGCAGCCCTCTCGATTGCTTGATGGGCGATAGTGCATTATACCACGCGTTCAATCAAGCTATCATGATTCATTGATAGTAACGATTGGGAGGCTATAATAGTGGCATGGAGATGCTGAAATGGTTAAGGCTGCTCGGCGAGCCCGCGCGAATCCGCATCCTGCGGCTGCTCGGGCGCGAAGACCTGAGTGTGGCTGAGCTACAGGAGATACTCGGCATGGGCCAGAGCCGAATCTCAATGCAGCTTGCGCCCCTCAGGGCAGCAGGCTTCGTTGATGTGCGCCGCTCCGGGCAGAAGTCGATCTACCGCGCCTGCGTGCCTGCCGGGGCCGATGCGCTCCTGCGGGAAGCGCTCACACACGGCGCAGCCGAGATTCCCGAGATCGCCCGCGACGATGAGGCGCTCGCCCTCGTCTTGCAGCGCCGCGCGGACCACCTCCGCAGCTACTTCGACGAGCTCGCCGGCCGATTCGGGCGCAGCTACGTGCCCGGCCGGAGCTGGAAGTCGCTGGCCGAGATGCTGCTGCGGTTATTGCCGCCGCTTTCGATCGCGGATATTGGCGCGGGTGAGGGTACTCTCTCGCTCCTGCTCGCTCGGAGCGCCGAGCGGGTGATTGCCGTCGACAGCTCATCGAAAATGGTGGAGGTTGGCCTCGAGCTGGTCGCCCGACACGGCATTGCCAACCTCGAGTACCGGCTCGGGGAGATGGAGGCGCTCCCTATCGGCGACTCCGAGGTGGAGATGGCGCTGATGCATCAGGTGCTGCATCATGCCATCCACCCGGACCGCGCACTGGTGGAGGCCTTTCGCATTCTTAAGCCCGGCGGGCGGATGGTGCTTCTCGATCTGCGGCGGCACGATGTCGACGCCGCGCGCGAGCTCTACGCCGACGTGTGGCTCGGCTTCTCCGATGTGGAGCTGATCGCCCTGCTTCGAGAGGCGGGCTTTGAAGAGATCGATGTCTCCACGGTGGACCGCGACGCCGAGCCACCGCACTTCGAGACGCTGATGGCCATCGCCTGCAAACAAGCCCGGTAGCGGCCCACGCACCTCACCTCAGGTTTCATCCAGTTCAGACAGCTCAATCGCGCTCCGACCGTAGGTGATGCTCGCCCGCAGAAGGAATCGAGGCAGGGATCACCGGAATAGACACAAGTCGGTCACTCTCGGCCGCGGAGGTCTTTTCGATGAACCTGTCGCTTCTTCTGTTCGCTCTCCAACTCGGCGCGGGCCCCGCGCCCTGGTCCACCACGCTCTCCCTTCCCAATGGCGGTCTCTGGCGTGAGCGGGTCGCTATCACCCTGCAGAATCGCGGCGACCAGCCCGCCGCCGGCGCGGCCGTTGAGCTGCCCATTGGGAGCGGACCGGGAGAGGCAAAGCTGCAGGGCGAGGAGGCGCGAGCACTCCGAGTGACCACCGCTGCCGGCCAGGAGCTCCTCTGGGAGCTACGTGGCCCGGCCGGCGAGTCGGTACACTCCGGGCCAATCCCCGCCGGGTCGCGGCTGATCCTGCCGGCGGAGGCCCCGGCCCATGGGAGCGCCCTCTGCTATGCGTACGTGCGCAATCCCCGGGCCTGGCAGGTTCCGGACTACTTTGCGGGCGCGGCTGGCCTTCGCAACGGCGGCTTCGAGGCCGGCGATGGGGAGACGCCTGCCGGCTGGTCCGCCGATCCCAGCGACCCGACCCACCGGCTGACGTGGGAGCGCGGCGCAGGGCACGTGGGGCGGCGCGCGGTGAAGACCGAGGTTGCGCCCGGGGCAGATCCGACCTGGATCTCGATGCGGCAGAACGACCTCGGCATCGTGGCAGGTGCGAAGTACCGGCTTACGGGGTGGGTCCGGGCGGAGAGCGTGGTGGGAAGCGCCGGATGGTACATCCACATCGGGAATGGGGTGGAGCCGATGCTGCTCGCGCCAACGGTCGATGCCGGAAGTGGCGCATACGACTGGCGCCAGGTAACCCTGACCTTTACGGCCCCGGCCGGCTCCGACCGCGCCAGTCTTGGAACGGTGCTCCGGGGCACCGGCAGAGCGTGGTTCGACGACGTCAGCCTGGTCCGGCTCGACGGGGTCGAGATGATTACTGCCTCGGCATCCGAGCCGGAGCGCCTTACGGTGCATGAAGCCGGGGAGGCGACTGCATGGTCCCCGGCTGGCGCCGCGGTCTATCGTGCTCCCGTGCGCGTGGTCAACCTTTCGGCCGAGTCTCGCCGCAGCACTCTGGTAGCGGTGGACGTGACGGCGCACCTCGGGCGGCTTCACCTCGCGGGTCGGAGCGGCGGAGTGCAGGCCGTGAGTGGCGGCCGTACGCGGCCGCACTTTCTCCTCGGCTCGCAGCTCCTCTTTCCTGCGGAGGCCCCTGCCCAGACGGTTCAGACCTCCTACCTCTACTATGCGCTGGCCCGGGGAGCGGGCACGCACGCCTCTGCTCCCGCCGCGCCAGCCCCGTATGCGCTCAATCCTGCGCTGCCCGGCGGCAAGGCGAGCGTCGCCTCGACCATGGACATGGCGGAGTACGGGGCTCTGCTGGCGAGCCACGACAATCTCGCCCGCAATCCGAGCTTTGAGGGCGGTGGCGCGCTGCCTGACGGATGGGCTGGCGGCGCGGAGGGGCAGAAGCCTGCAGGCGCAGAGCTGGCGCTCGCGGAGGGCGGGCTGTTTGGCAGGCGCTGCGGGCGGATACAGGTGCCCGCACGCGCGCAGACCGCCTGGACCGGCTGGCGGCAGAGCATTCCGGTACAGCCGAACCGCTCCTACCTGGTCTCTGCGTGGATGCACTGCGCGAACCTCGTCGGGGGCGCGCAGCTCTATCTCCACCTCACCGATGCCGCGGGAGCCCTCGTGAAGCAGGGCGCAATGCCCGGTGCAGGCCCCGCGATTGCGGGCACCACGGGGTGGACGCTCGTCTCCACCGTCGTCAGCACGCCCGAAGACTGTCGGCGGCTAGAGGTCCACCTCACCATGAACGCCACGGGGACCCTCTGGCACGATGGCGTGGTGGTCGCGGAGGTAACTCCCGGCGATCTCGGCCCGCTCGAGCCACGGCCCTCAGCATCGCTGGCGCAGGCTGCCCTGCAGATCTGGCCGGTGAATGCGCTGGTGAAGGTCTTCCGCGAGGAGACTCCGCAGACGGGCGCGCTCCCGGCTCGCATCACCTGTGCGAGAGGCGAAAAGGAGCCATTGCAGATCGCCATCCGTTCCGGCCGCGCCATCCGCGGAGTGCAGCCCTCTGTCGGGCCTCTGGTCGGGCCTGGCGGTGCGACTCTCAGCGGCGCTGAGGTCGGAGTGGTCGGCTACGTGCCGATCGACCATGTGAGCAACTACTACAGTGATCAGACGCCGGCCTACTTCCGCAAGCTTCCCGGCAGCGGCTCCGGATCCGACGGCTGGGCCGGCTGGTGGCCGGACCCCTTGCTGCCAGTGGCGCAGTTCGATCTCGAGGCGGGTCAAACTCAGCCGATCTGGCTGACGGTTTCGGTTCCGCGGGGAGCGCCCGCAGGAGATTATCGGGGGAGGGTCACGCTCTCCTCTGGCGGCCGCGTGGTCGGAGCGCTGCCCTTCACGGTGCACGTCTGGAACTTTGAGATCCCGGAATTTGGGCATCTAAAGGCAATCTACGACAACCGGCAGGGCGGCCCGATGTGGCAGGTCCCGGGACAGAACCATCAGGAGACGCTGGAAGCGTTCTGGCGGTTCGAGGCGGCGCATCGGGTCTGTCCGGACCAGATCGAGCCGGAGCCGACAATCACGTATCGGAATGGCCAGGTCATTGCCGACTTCACGGAGTATGACCGGGCGGCGGAACTCTACTTCGACACGCTCAAGTTTCCACACGCGTACACTCCTAACCAGTTCTATCTCTTTGGCTGGGCGAACCTCCCGGCCGCGAGGTTCGGTGAGGAGCCCTACGAGGGTGTCGCACCCTTTACTGGAGTGGACCGCAGCAAGCTTCGGCCGGAATACAAGCGGGCCTACCAGGCATGCTTGAAGGCATACTGGGATCATGTGAAGGCAAAGGGATGGGCTTCGAAGATCACCATGTATATCTCCGACGAGCCCTTCGATAGCGAAGCGGGAGTCCGCACGCAAATGAAGGCGATCTGCGACATGGTTCACGAGGTGGATCCTGCCATTCGCATCTACTCGAGCACCTGGCACCATCAGCCCGAGTGGGATGGCTACCTGAATGTATGGGGATTCGGGCACTACGGCCTGGTACCCGCGGCAAAGATGGCCGAGGTGAAGGCGGGCGGGGCAACGCTGTGGTGGACCACCGACGGGATGATGTGTACCGATACGCCGTACCTGGCGATCGAGCGGCTCCTCCCATACTACTGCTTTAAGTTCGGAGCGGAGGCGTATGAGTTCTGGGGCATCGACTGGCTCACGTACGACCCCTATGAGTACGGGTGGCACTCGTTTATCTCGCAAAGCATGGGTCCTGAACACCCGACCGAGTGGGTGCGCTATCCAAATGGAGATGGCTTCCTGGCATATCCGCCCGCGCCGCTGCATCTGAAGACGGCCGTCCCTTCCATCCGTTTGGAGCAGGCCCGAGAGGGCGTGGAGGACTACGAATACCTGTACCTGCTCAATCAGCTTGTTGTTCGCGCGAAAGCCGCTGGACACAACGCCTCAGCGGGAGAGGCGGCGCTTAACGCAGCGCGGGCGCTCGCGCCCTTCCCGGCGGAGATCGGGCGCTACTCCACCAGGATCCTTCCGGAGCCCGATCGGGTCTTTGAAGTGAAGCAGCAGGTCGCCCGCGCTATCGAGGCCTTGAACACGCCATAGGGCGAGGAATGAATGCTGCAGGGAGCGGGGCCCGAACGGGCCCGCGAGGAGGTTAC
>JBBRJW010000162.1:0-6368 GCA_038218705.1 Chthonomonadales bacterium
CTATGGGAAGATGCTCGTCGGTCAGCGCCATTTCGCGGAAGCCAAACTGGCACTCAAAGTTGCGTTTGACCGGGGAGATCCGCGTCTGAAAAAGGAGGCCGACTGGCTTCTCTTCTATTGCGATCATCCCGCGCCACCGAAACCGGGCGAGCCGGCGCAGTAGATCGCGAAGCCGCCCGGCTTGGAGGAAGAGCAGACCTTCCTCCAGACGCGGCGCGATTCCGTTGGAGCGCACCGGCCACCTCCGGAACCGTGCGCCCTCGGCCGGGCCATCGCTCGCGCACGGATCGTATCGCTCCTCGGACATGTGGTGGTCAATCTAACCGGAATGCACGCGACTGATTACCTCCGCTGGCCCCATGGGCCAGACCCATTGAAGGGCAAGAGAGGGAGAACGAGACAATGCGAAGGACCAACTCTTCTTTGGGGATTGTCCTGGCTGGCTGCCTGCTGGCTCTGGTGAGCGCCAGCGGCAGCGCCCGGAGTGCCGCACCGGCCGGGGGCGCTGCAGACCAACCCGACGGCTCTGCCAGGGGCGGACAGCCGCCCAAGACGGCCCGAGTGCCGAGACGGCTTGCCGCGCTGGAGAGCCTGACCCCGTCCAAGTGGATTCAAAGTCAGCCAAGGTTCCCGCAGTACTATTATTCGGCTGCTGAGGCTCGGGCGTACGAACTGGCGCGGCAGAATGCGCTGCAGGAGCGAATTGCAGGCGACCGACTGTTTCACGAGGGTAAGGTGTCGGACGCGGCAGGGCATTATCGCCACGCGGTGAAGCTCGATGTCCACGATCAGTACGCTCGCTTCTTGTATGCTCGCTGCCTCAGCCGGCTGGGAGATTTCACGGAGTCGGCAGCGATGTTTGAGCAGCTGCGTGTCGATCGGTCGAGCATTCCAGCCAGGGAAACGATCGTGGGCTGCGAGTACGCTCTGGTGCTCATAAAGCTCGGCGACTGGGTCAAGGCCTGCGAGGTATGGGATCAGGCGATGCGCGATACCGTGAGCGTGCCTGGCGGGATGCTAAGGGCCGCCTTCTTCTCACACGACGAGACCGCGGTGAATGCGTATCAGAACACGCATCCCCGCCTGTTGGAGAAGCGCTTTGCTCCCGACAACCTTCGGAAGAACGAGATGGAAGCGCTCTGTGAGTGGGTCATTGCGACGTACGAGACGTTCGGCTACTCGATCACTAACGCCGAGAAGCTCGCCCATCTGCAGGCGGCCGTGAAGGCCAACCCGAAATTGCCGGAGGCTCAGCTTGCTTATGGCGAGATGCTCATCGACCAGCGCCAATTCGCGGAAGCCAGGCTGGCGCTCAAGGTTGCGTCTAAGCGGGGAAATCCGCTGCTCAAGAAGAAGGCCGACCGGCTTCTGTACTATTGCGATCATCCCGCGCCACCGAAACCGGGCGAGTCGGCGCAGTAGATGACAAAGCGACCGCGCGGGCGTTCTCACGCCGAGCGTATTCGTCCACGCTCGCCGCAGCGATCACAGGCCCGACGTAGGTGCAAGACCGGGGCTCTGATGCAAGCCGCGCAACGACCGGCGCCCCTGGCGAACCAGGGGGACAGGAGATATGCCATGAGGATCGCAGGTTTCATCTGCGCAGCATTTTCGCTGGGCCTGATAGTCATCACAGGTTCTGCCAGGGCTCAGGATCGTCCGCCTGTTCGCTATGACTCTCCCATGATGGGTGGGCATACGATAATCAAGCCACTGGATCCGCAGGTACGGGAGGCGGTGAACCGGGCGCACCGGGAATCCGAGCAGGGGCAGAGGCGGCTGTACGAAGGAAAGCTCCGTGAGGCAGAACGGCTGCTGCGCAGCGCCCTGACGTTTGATCCCAATAACTACATCGCGCAGGCGCGGCTGGCGCAGTGCCTCGCACAGGAGCGAAGGTACAAGGAAGCCGCTGCAATGTTCAAAGTGCTTTACGCCGATCGTTATTCGGGGATAGCCAGAGAGACCAGCACGGCCTGCGAGTACGCTCTTGTGCTGCTAAAGCTGGGCCATTGGGATGCAGCGTGCGAGGTATGGGAGCAGGCAATGCAGGATACCGTAAAGGTGCCCGGCGACCTGCAGATGGACGCATTGAGTTCGGGGGACGATGCCGCGATCGTTAACTATATCGATAGCCATCCCCGCATGTCCGAGGAGCGCTTCATCCCCGACACACTGCGCAAGAAAGAGATGGAGGCATTGTGTGAATGGGTGATCGCAACAAGTCACCCGAGATGGAACCCGATGCCGGAAGGAGTGAAGCTCGCTCACCTGCAGGCGGCCGTGAAGGCCAATCCGAAGCTTCCGGAGGCGCAGCTTGCTTACGGTGAGGCACTCTTTACTGCAAGGACCACGTTCCTTGCAGAAGCTCAGCATCAATATAACGCCCCGAGTTTCACGGAACACCGCCGGCTCTTTGGCTCAGGTTCCTGGACCAGGCTGCCAGGGGAGAACCCGGGCAGTAGCCTGCCGTGAAGGAGTGCCCGTGCCAGCCCTGGCGGTTGCGGCCAGATTGCCAACGCTTGACACCGAGGGCCAGCTATGGGACACTAAGGAATGAGTAAATCACTTGTTCTGCATGATATCGAAGAGTCGGAGCGGGCTATTCTGGTCTCGGTCGAGTCGGACATGGAGATGCGCCCCTACGCGGTGGAGGAGCTCACAGCGCTTACAGAGACCGCCGGCGCTTTCGTGGTCGGCGAGTTCTATCAGAACCGTAATCGGCCCGATCCCGCTACCTACGTCGGCTCTGGCAAGGCGGAAGAGCTCCTCGCCGGTGTCAAGGAGGCACGGGCCAACCTTGTCATCGTCGATAGCGAGCTGACGCCGGTCCAGGCCCGCAACCTGGAGGAAGCGGTGGAGTGCCGTGTCATCGACCGCACGCAGCTTATCCTGGACATCTTCGGGCAGCGGGCCCAGACCCGCGAGGGAAAACTGCAGGTAACCCTCGCGCAGCTAACATACCTCCTGCCACGGCTCGGCAACCTCTACACCAAGTTCGAGCGCCAGCAGGGAGGCATCGGCGTCCGTGGCGGAGCCGGCGAGACCAAGCTCGAGACCGACCGCCGCAAAGTGCGCGACACAATTCGCGACCTGGAGGCGCAACTCGGTGAAATTCGGGCGACCCGGCAACAGCAGCGCGCCCAGCGCCGCCGCATGCCCTTTCCCGTGGCAGCCCTCGTAGGCTACACAAGCGCCGGCAAGTCCACCCTGCTTAACACGCTCTCGGGCAGCGACGTCTACGCGGACCCCAAGCTCTTCGCCACACTCGACCCGACAACGCGCCGCGTAACGCTGCCCGATGGCTGGGCGATCCTGCTCACCGATACCGTCGGCTTTGTGCGCAACCTTCCAACCAACCTTATCGCGGCGTTTCGCGCAACGCTCGAAGAGACAATTGAAGCTGACTTCCTCATTCATGTGGTTGACAGCAGCCATCCCCACCGGGATATGCAGCACCGCGCCGTAATCGAGGTGCTGGAGGAGCTCGGAGCTGCCGACAAGCCGATCATCACCGTCTACAACAAGGCGGATTTGGTGACAGATCGGCAGGAGCTTAACGCACTCGTGGCCAGCACGCCGAACTCGGTGACGATCTCGGCGCTCACCCGGGAGGGCATGGGCGATCTTGTCGACCATGTGGTGAAGACCATGGCGACCCTGCTGGTGGACATGGACCTGCTGATCCCCTACGACCGCTCGGACCTGGTTGCCCAGTGTTACGAGTACGGCAGAGTTCTCCACACCGAGTACAAAGAGGGCGGGATTGCGGTCCAGGCGCGTATCACGCGCGATCTGGCCGGCCGTGTCGCGCAGTACCAGGAAGCAGCCGAGGCCGTGCTGTAGCCCTACACCAGACAATCGAAAACGCCCCGGCGAGCCATGGTGGCACGCCGGGGCGTTTTCGTTACAGCAGCCCGACTTCAATAGGCGACCGCCGAAGTGGCGCCATACTTTCGGAGAACCTGAAGCAACTCCTGCTCCCCCAGGACACCATTGTCTTGCACCGAGAGAATGACTCCGCCGGTCTTCCACTGCTCGCTCAGGAGCTTCACATGGTCCGCAGGGAGACCGAGGTCCGCGAGGTAGCCGAAGACGCCTCCGGCCAGTCCGCCGGCCGCGCCGGTGGCGGCAGCGAGCCCCGCAACCAGCGCACCAGCGCCAGCGACGAGACCCACGCCCGGAATGGCGAGAGCGGCCAGGCCCAGCAGTGCGCCGAGCCCGAGGCCGATGCCCGCGCCTCCAAGCGCTCCCTTAGCAGCATCAGCCCCCGTGGTGGTCGAGATACCGCCGGCGGCTGCGGGCTGGATGCGATGCAGATCCACAATGTGCGGGCGGTTCTCGGCTTGAATACTGTCCTCTGTGGCGTTGCCGGGAACGGGCGCACGGCCCACTATCTCGGCCGTGTCAGGCAGCATCGCTGCCACGGTGCCCGTGCTGATCGTCTCCGTCTGCCGGCTCACGGAACTGCCTGTAACCGGATCCGTGACCGTTGTCACCGTCACGGTGCGTGGAGCAGGATCGGGTATCAGTGCGCCGAGGGCGTCGTACTGGTATCCGACCGGCGGGTCGGCCGAAGTTTGTGGCGCGGAAGGAACGGGTACGGTGATCGCTGGCAGCTCCGAGGGCTCCGGCAGGCGAACCGCCGGATCCGTTCCCGAATACGCGGCTGCCTCGGAATACGGGTGCGTAATCGTGGGGCCCGGTGACCCTGCGGCTGGCAGGGTCGATGAAGCTTCCGGCACTATGTAGCTGATATCGTTGGCCGCGATGCCATGGTCCATCAGAGCGCCCGCCGCACGCTCGGCGTCTGCCTCTGTGGAGAATGTCGCGTAGATTGACGATGCCATCTTCTTCTCTCCTTCTAAATGGTCGCTGTTCTCGAATGCCAGACGCCTGCCAACCGAGCGAGGTTCCCGATTGTTGATGCAGCCGAGGACTTTAGGGAACATCGCGCAGTTCTGGCCCGTCCGCTTTGAAGGAACCGCGCAAATCCGGCGCGGGTGGCGCGCCATGGCAGCGCGTACACGAGAGGGAGGGCCGAGATGGAAGGGCGTTGGATGGATTCGTTCAAGGGGCAGCACGTCACGGTGCTGATGCCCGTTGGCGGCGAAGAGCGAACTGAAACCGGGACGGTAATCAATATTGAGGATGGCTGGGTTCAGCTCTCGAAGGATAACGGCGACGCGGTGCTGATACCGGTTGCTGCAATCCGCATGATGAAGCTGCTCGACTTCACGCACTCTATACCGACGGCGGCGCGCGATTCGGCGCCGACGATTTCGTCGGCGATCTACGAGCCTAACGCCCAGACCATTTAGCGGGCCCGCCGATGCCATGGGCAGGAGAGTCGACCCCGACCTGCCTGCTCTGGAAGGGCATCCGAACAGTTTCTCCCCTGCAGCCGTCATAATAGATATGGAGGCTGGCTGCGAACGCGTGGTCACGCCTGCGTGAACTTGTGCGGCCAGTTCCACGCCGCTCGCCGCGGCCGCCGCAGCTCAGGGGATCCACCATGTCGTTTGCGTCCGACGGACGGCCTGCCTATACCAACCAGGGCCCGTCGCTGGAAGTTGCCCATATCCTCTTCATGGATATTGTGGCCTTCTCACGACTCCCGAATATGGAGGCGCAGACCGCCGTATCGCGCGAGCTTCAGGAGGTGGTCAGCTCCACGGAGGCCTTCCGCGACGCCGACTCCCGTAAGGAGATTCTCTGCCGCCCGACGGGCGATGGAATGGCGCTTATCTTCTTCCGGGATATGCTCGCCCCGGCGCGCTGTGCGGTTGAGATCGCTACCTCCCTCCGAAATCGTCCTCACATCCAGCTCCGAATGGGCCTCCACAGCGGCCCGGTCTACATCGTTAAGGATATCAACGCGCACTACGATGTCTCTGGAGAGGGAATCGTTACCGCTCAGCGGGTGATGGACTGCGGCGACGCCGGCCATATTCTTCTCTCGAGCACGGTGGCCGAGTTGATCGGAAATGCCGTCCCCTGGTCGCGCTATCTCCAGGATCTCGGCTCGTGCCCGATAAAGCACGGAAAACAGATTCGCCTCTTCGGCCTTCAATCCCGCGATTTTGGCAACAAGCGGCTGCCCGAGCGCGTGCGGCTGGCACGGCGTGAGGCGGCCGGGCCTGGCCCGTGGCCGGGCATCTGGCGCGCCGGAAGAACCACGGCGGCGCTCGCGCTGCTTGGCGCGGCCATCTGGTTCGCCGCCCCCCGCCTCGCCGTCTATCTCCCGGCGCTCAACCCCGCGCTTTCAGCCCACCCCCGCCCGGTAACCACCTCGGCGAGATCGCGGGCGCGGTCAGCGAGGAGATCACTGCCTGCCCATCACCCCACCAGGCGAGTGGCAGCAGGTGCCC
>JBBRJW010000163.1:0-6346 GCA_038218705.1 Chthonomonadales bacterium
ATGGCGTCGGCCGTCACCGGAGGCGTGGCCGCGACGTTTGCGTGGAACGAGAAAGATGGAATCTATGGGAAGATGGACGACGAGCTATCGCCGCGGCCCGCATCGGCGCTCTTCGGGCTCGTGAACCGAACCTTGAGAGGCGACGTCGCGGCCTCGCAATCGAGCAATCCGGACGCCGTAGAGTCGTTTGCAGTCTCCAGCGCTCCGGGTCATCGCGCGCTCATGCTCGTGAACCGCTCCCGCTTCGCTCAGAACGTCAGTGCTCAGAGTGCGGGAACCGACGCGGGAATCGGCGGATGGCGCAATATAGAGCTCAGCGGCGCCGGGCAGACGGAGAGGCCGGCAGGGAGCTCCGCGAAGAGCGCGCGCCTGAAGCCGTACTCGATTACGCTCTTTCTGATGGACCCGTCCCGTTGAATGCACGGGTGGGAGGAGTCCGCGATTGGCTCCTCGAAAAGCGCTGGGGCCTCATAGTGGGCAATATTTGATCTAGACGCGCGGAGGACGCAGGGAGTTCGCCCGCTACCGAGGAGTGAGATGACTCAAAACTACCGCTACGCAATCATCGGAACCGGCCGCCCGTGGAAGTCGGAGGGAGCAACGGGCTTCGGAATGGCTCACCCGCACCTTCACGGTTTTCTCGCGACGAACCGTGCCGAGCTGGTCTCAATTGCCGACATTCGGCAAGACAATGCCGAGCTTTTTCTGAAGACCCACGGCAGCACGGCGAAAATCTACCCCGACTATCATGAGATGCTGCGCGCGGAGAAGCCAGATATCGTATCCGTCACCACGTGGCCGCACCTCCACTCCGAGATGGTAGTGGCCGCCTGTGAGGCCGGTGTCCGCGGAGTGCACTGCGAGAAGCCGATGGCGACCACGTGGGGCGACGCAAAGCGAATGAAGGCCGCCGCCGATGCAAACGGCACGATCCTGACCTTCAATCATCAGCGGCGGTTCCTGGAGCCGTTTCAGGAGGCGAAGAAGCTCATCGACGGAGGCGCTATTGGTGACCTCGAGCGGCTGGAGGCGGACTGCGGAGATATGTTCGACTGGGGCACCCATTGGCTCGACATGCTCTTCTTCTTCAATGGCGAAACTCCGGCACAGTGGGTAATCGGCCAGATCGACAGCCGCGAGGAGCGGCGCGGGTTCGGCGCGCTCACGGAACAGCAGGCTATCTGCCACTTCAAGTTCGAGAACGGGGTTCGCGGGCTGATGCTCGCGGGGTACGAGGCGAAAATCGGCGGGGGCGCAGCGATTCGGGCAGTCGGGTCGAAGGGCGTAATGGAGATCGGCTGGGGAGACCCGAGCCTGAGGATACGGGGAGTTGGCGATACCGATTGGCGAGTCGTAAAGACAGGGGAGGGCATCCATGGCGACGTCGCGATTGACCGCGCCTGTGCCGACCTGGTGCGCGCCCTTGACGAGCCGGGATACTTCCCGATGCTGAGCATCAATAACGCGCTCCACCACACCGAGGTCATCTTCTCCACCTATGAGTCGAGCCGGTGGCGGGGGCGAATCGACCTCCCGCTCACGGCGACGGACTCCGCGCTGGTGGGTATGTGGGAAGCGAAGCAGATCGGCCCGGACCGGGCGCGCTGAAGCGCACGAAGGGCCATTTAACTATGGGCTCTCGCGCCAACCGGCCGGGAGCCCATCGGTTATGGTAGGCTGACAGCGGTGTCCAAACAGGCTGCTGCGCGGGCACGACGGAGCCGCAGTCCCCGGATAGCGGACTGCGGAGCCGACGCCTTATGGTTTCGTGAAGGGCTTTACACGCTCCAAGGGATGGAGTAGCATAGAGGCGGTCCGCTCTGCCGTCCGCTATCCGGGGCGAGCGCCGATCCAGCCGTGAGGCGATCAGACGGAAGGTGGTACAGGCTTTTGCGCGTTTTGATTACAGGCAGTGCAGGGTTCATCGGGCGGGAGCAGGTGAAGGCAGCGCTCGCCGCCGGGCACGAGGTGCGGACGATCGACCGCGCCGCAGGCAGTCGCAAGAACGACTGGGAGCACATTCCCGGCGACCTTCGCGACCTGACCACGGTGCGCCGGGCGGTGCAGGGGGTCGATGCCGTGATCCATCTTGGAGCCATCGCGAACGATCGGCATGGCCACGCCGAGGAGGTGCTCACCGTCAACGTGCAGGGCACGTGGAACATCCTGCTCGCCTGTGTCGAAGCGGACGTGGATCGGGTCGTCTACTACTCCAGCGTAAACTCGCTTGGCAACTTTATGGGCCACCGCGCTTCCGACTACCTGCCGATCGACGATACCTATCCGCGTCACCCGATGTCGCCCTACCAGCTTTCCAAGCACCTGGGCGAGGAGTGCTGCCGTTCGTTCTCGGCCAAGAATGGCATTACAACCATCTGTCTTCGTCCGGTGTACGTTGCCGATCCCGACCACTATTCGCGCTGGCGAGAGCACAGGAAACACAGTCACAGCGACGAGTGGGGGCGGCGCGATTACTGGTCGTATGTGGACGTTCGCGATGTCTGCAGCGCCGCTCTCCTGGGGCTCGAGGTGCAGGGGGTCTCGCACGATGCGTTCCTGCTCACCGCCGACGATGCAACATCCGACACGCCGACGGCAGAGCGGGTGAAGTGCCACTATCCGGATACGCCCTGGAAACAGGACCAGGAAGCCTGGCTGGCGGAGAGACCGCTCCGATCCCTGGTCGACTGCTCCCATGCCAAGAGCGTGCTCGGCTGGCAGCCGCGCTACTCCTGGCAGGATGCCCCACCACCGGAGGTCGCCGAAGCCTGACCAGACAGAGGGCCCACCGCACTGAAGCGGTGGGCCCTCTTAACATCACGGTTGCGAACCGGGGCTCACCTTCTGGTGGCGTATCTGGTCGGAGATAGAATCAGCGAACTGCATCAGCGTGTTTCGCAGAGCCGCCCCGTTGGCGTCCGTGCGCATCTGCACCCAGGCATCACAGACGAAGAAGGGCTTGTGCAGCAGGACGGACTTGGCTATCTTACGGGGAAGGTCCGATGCCTCCGCATGTGGCAGGTCGCCCGGCGCCTGCACCCAGTGGATAACAAGCAGCGTATTGTCGTGCCCCTGAGCGATCTGCATCACGTAGTGCGAGAAGCGCTCTCCTGGCGGCCGGATGGGAAGGCGATCATTGAGCATCTGTCCATCGGGGTCGAGAAGGTACGAATCGGGCGCGCGGAATGAGTTGGCGCCGGTGACACGGGCGATAGAGACGAAGACAGGCGGCTGCGCACCATACGTAAATATGCGGTTCACTTCCTCTGGCTGGTCCCGGAGAGCATCGCCAAGAGGGCGCTCTCCGGGGTTAGCGATCCAATCGCCCACGGAGAGGTTGGGCTCGAAGTTATCCCGCAAGTTTCGCGCGTGTCCCACGCCCGCGGCTGCGTAGCTGATCACCGCCGATGCGGCAATCAACTTCGTCAGGCTGAAACCCATTTTTGATAGTTTTGGCACTTAAGGGCCCTCTGAATCCCTAGCTGGCCAGCCAGGGCGATAACGGGGAGAAAGTAGAGCGAGACGGGTGCGACGTACGCGACAATGTCGGGATCGCTCAGGCCAATGCACGCCAGAAAGTAGATTCGAAGGGCGAGCAAGATCCCAATCCACGGGATGCTGATGAGCACCACAATCACCTTACGGAGAAGTGGCGCTTTCACCATGGAGAGGAACCATATTCCCAGCATCAGGCAGAACCCGCCATGTGCGATCCCTGCGCCGATCGCTCCTGCCCAGATCTGGAAGGTAATTCCGGAGCCGAATCGGATTGGGCTGGCGTTGAGTGCCTGCTCCACCGGGTAACCCGAATTGAGAATGAGGTGAGTCACCAGACTGAAGATTCGGTCCTGCGCAAACGCGTGGATAGCGTCGGCCACGAGGCCCGGCAGGGGCACCAGCAGCAGGAGAAACGTCAGCGGAAACGCCGCGATCTTCAGTACCACAAGCCCGTTCCGATACGCCACAATCCCTGCAACCATCGCTACGAAAACCAGCGCTGTCAGGGTGGGATCACCGATCCAGAAAGCGATGGGCGCTGCAATACAGGATCCGATCAGAAGACCAGGATAGTGCGTGGCGGGCGGCGGCTTCTCCTTTAGCAGAAGTGCAACGCCTGCCATCTCACGATCCTCACGATCCTCTTCGCCTGATCGATGATTCCGTCGAAGCCCGGTCTTGCCCTCGCGGTAGCGCTTTATCAGCTCATCCAGCTCAGGCACGGCGAGGCGAAACCGGTTAAGGTAGAGCCAGAAGAGCGTAAGTGGAACCACCCAGATAGCATAGCCCTGCAGCGCCTCAGGCGAGAGCCAGGCTCGCGTCCAGCTGAGAGCGGGCAACCAGAAGAAGGCGACCATGAACAGGGTCACCACAATAGCCTCTCTGCGGACCGAGGGATTGTTCCGCAGCGCATTAAGCCGGTGGTAGGCAAATTGCCAGACCGAACCGACTTTACTAAGCGATTCCCGGGGATCAACGGCGGTATTTGATTGTGCGGTCGATTCTCTATTCATGAATGCCAGTGGGCCAATCCGAAGTGGAAACCAGAGCGGATTCCCTCTCTATTATCCCCCATTTATCGGTTGGTTCACGCCGAAAGCCGAGGAATATTCCCCGGCCGGTGAGTGGAAGCGATATCTGGTAAGGCCACGGGCTTCTGTCGGGCAGAGAGGAGCCCCGCCCACCGGACGTGAGGCGGGGCTTTATCGCGACGACGTGCCTCAATCAGAGAGATCGGCGAAAACCGGAAGGTAGTCTCGCCACACCTCGGTCTTGCGGCCGACCAGGTACTTCGGCAGGCTGATGTAGGGGACGTAGTGAGGGCGCCCTGGTATGCGCTTCAGTTTCATCCCAACCTGGTGAGCGAGCTTGTCGCTCTTCCGAATATTGCACTTGCGGCAGCAGCAGACAAGGTTCTCCCAGGATGCATTCCCGCCCTGCCGTTTCGGCACCACGTGGTCGATGGTCATATCTTTGGTCGCCGTACCGCAGTACTGACAGGTGTAATTGTCGCGCGCGAAAACGGTTCGCCGAGAGAGTTTGAGCTCGGGCATCGGGCGCTTTATCTGGCTCCGAAGCTTGACTACCGAGGGAGCGGTATAGGCTTGCTCAAAGCCACGAACCGGAGAAGCAGCCTCGGCATGCAAAATATCTGCCTTGCCAAGATAGACCATCGTGATCGCTCTGCGTAAGTTGCAAACGTTTAAGGGCGTATAATCGCTGTTGAGGACCAACACTTCCTGATTCATGACGGTCCGCTCTCCCCTTTCTTGTAGCCTTGATCGTTCTCTGCCTGGTTCGATCTCAATAAGCAAGTGACCCGCTGCCTGCAGCAAGCAGGAGGCGGGTCACAATCGCGCCGCAGCGAGACTGGCGTGTTGATGCTCGTGGTGGTGGCTTAAGCTGTCTGGCAGCATCGAGAGTCTCCGGCATCCACGCATCAGCGGCCGTGAGGAGCGCGCGCCGGGCGATGCGGATCTCCCTCCGTGACCATTTCTGCTTTCTGGTTGTGACACCCAAGCCATATGACCGCGATTCCCTCGTGAATAGTTGCACAGCCCAGCACAAATTTCGACTCTCAGACTCAGTATATCAGCAGGGAGGGAGAACGTCAACCAGCGGAGGGGGCGCGCGAGCGAAATCATGAAGAGAGGCCGTGCGCGCCCCTTGAAACCGCGAGAGCGGCGGACTCGCAATGAAGGCTCCGGCCCGCCGCATGGCGGCAGGCCGGAGCCTTCGAGTGGTTACCTGGAAACCCTACTTGGCCGCCAGCGGAGCGCTCAGCTTGTCGGAGCCCTTCTGCAGGCCCATCACGTAGAGGAGTCCCCCCGTAACGTGCTTCTGGTAGAGCGGATCCCGCCACATCTCCTGGCGATGGCCCAGCTCCGTGTAGAAGACCCGGCCCTTGCCGTACGCCTTGGACCAGGAGATCAGATGTTCGCCGGGGCTATTCGCCTCCGGGCTGCCATCGTTCGGATATTTGTCGAGCGAGAGCAGCACGTGGACCTTTGGTCGGTCGTTGTTCTTCAGAAGGTAGATCTCGTCGAATGCGTGCCAGATCATGCCGTCGGCGCTGGTGTTCTGGTGCAGGTCTACGCCCGCGACCGGCGCTTTGCCGGCGGCCACGAGCGCGCGAGTGGCCGGATGCAGCGCGTCTTCGATATGGCAGTCGATGGCGCACTGACTATGGTGGGTGAGGAACTCGCCGCCCAGCATCTCAATGTATGCGGAGACCGGCGTAACGCCACCCGGCCACTCGTGGAATGTGTCGCTGCCGGAGTGCATCGCTGCGAAGCCGTGACCTGCCGCAATCCACTTGAGAAAGCCATCCTTATCGGGAAGCGGAAGC
>JBBRJW010000164.1:0-6343 GCA_038218705.1 Chthonomonadales bacterium
CGGAGCCCGCTGCAATCTCAACCGTGGACTGCGCGATCTGATCCGCGTTTGTCTTAACCTGCGCAACGAGCTTCGACAGCGAATCCTGCGCCGTTTCGAAGGAAGCAACGGTCGCCTGCGTGCGCCGAATGATGCCGTTCACATTCTCGGCCATCTTACCCAGCTCGTCGGTGCTCTTCACGTCAATGAGCGTGGTCCCGGTGACGATCTTCGCAGTCAGGTCGCCCTGAGCAAGCGCGTCTACCGCGGCGCCAAGATTCGCCAGGCAGAGCCCCTGCAGCGATTGGGTGCGCTGCATGATCTGCGCGATCATGCCCGAAAACGACCGGGTAATGGCCGTACCGATAAGCGCCCCGAGCAGAATTGCCCCGAACAACCCCCAGAGCACCATCGAGCGCGCCCCGGTATAGGCACTCTCCGCACTCTTGCCGAGCTGCTCACCATGCTTGTTGTTCCAATCGGCCATGCCGGTCAGGCCATCCGCCGTACCGTCGAAATCGGCCTTTCGGGCAGAAAGCAGCGCGTAGCCCTGCTTGTAGGCACTTTTGCGCCCGAGAGCAATCTGCTCGTTCTCACGAGTAAGGTATGCTGCCCACTTCGCTTTCACGTCCTGCAGGTTCTGCCGGTCCTCTGCCGTTGTGCTAGTTTTTTCGTACGCCGCGAGATCGCCGTCGATTTTGGTGCGCAGCGCACTCATGTTCCCTTCGATCTTTCGGATCTCTGCGTCATCCGGCGTGAGAAGGTGCCGGCACTCATAGATCCGGAACTGTTTGACGTCGTCCATCGCGGTCGCGATCATGACCGCACCGTGCAGGGGGTCGGCCACAATCTGGCTGGCAACCGTGTTCATCTGCCCCATCCGCACAATCGAGACGCCGCCGATCAGCGCCGCCATCGCCAGGCAGATGCCGAAGCCAAATCCAAGCTTGACCGCTGTTTTCAAATTGTTAAACCAACGCATTGCGTACCCTCCGTGCGCTTCGAACTGCCGGGCGGCTGAGCCGCACCGGACATCTTCCATGATGACTATGCGGCCCTGGCCGCCTGCCCAACCAGCACGCTCTCAATGTCGAGCAGGATGATGAGCTGGTCCCCTACTTTTGCAACGCCGCTCACCACCGTGGCGGCGCGCTCGCTGCTGAACTCTGAGGGGGGCTGTATCTCCCTGGGGTCGATCGACATCACCTCCGAGACGCTGTCGACGATCATCCCCATCACCCGATCCTGGACCACGACGACCACGATCACCGTGAACTGATCGTATTCGGCTGGCGGCAGCTCGAACTTGCGCCTCAGGTCCACAATCGGCACAATGGTGCCCCGCAGGTTCAGCACTCCGCTCACGTCGGGCGGGGAGTTCGGGAGGCGCGTAGTCGGTACGTACCCCTTTATCTCCTGAACTTTGAGAATGTCCACGCCATACTGCTCGTCTCCGAGACAGAAGGTGAGGTACTGGTTGGTCTCGGCTCGAGTCTCCTCAACGCCAGTCGGCTCCGAAACCTCGTTCGCCATGTTGCTGCTCCTTGCTGCCCGGCAGCCCTTGGGCTGCCGAGAACCTTTCTGCCCCGTCGGCCTGTCTATGCCGCACAGAGCGATTCACCCCATTGGCCAAGACCGCGAGCCCGCATCAGCGCCGGTACATCCATGATCAAGGCAACTCGCCCGTTGCCAAGGATCGTGGCTCCTGCCACCCCCTCTACCTTCCGGTAGTTGCTCTCCAGGCTTTTGATAACGACCTGGCTCTGCCCAATCAGCTCATCCACCAGCAGCGCAGCCCGCCGCCCCTCGTTCTCGACAATCACGAGCAGGCCCTGCGTTGGATCCGTCACCCGCGGCGTCGAGCCGAACAGCTCGTACAGCCGCAGTATAGGAAGCGCTTCCCCCCGAACCAGCGCGATCTCGTCCGCTCCGGCGATCGTTCGCACGTCGCCTTTTTGGGGACGGATCGACTCAACGATTTGAACCAGGGGCAGGATGTAGACCTCGTCACCTACAAGAAGGGAGAGTCCCTCCAGAATCGCCATCGTAAGTGGCAACCGAGCCCTGAAGCGAGTGCCCTCACCGAGCTTCGTATTCAGCGTGATAGACCCGCCGAGGCCAGCGATGGCCTGGCGCACAATGTCCATGCCAACGCCTCGCCCGGAGAGGTCGCTCACCTGGGCCGCAGTGGAGAAGCCCGCCTGGAAGATGAAGTTATAGATCGCTTCATCCGGTGGAGTGTCGCCTTCGGCAACCATGCCGCGCTCGACTGCCTTCCGTAGGATGCACTCACGGTCGAGACCGCGGCCATCGTCGGCGACCTCGACGACGATCGATCCTCCCTCGTGATAGGCGTGGAGGGTCACCGTGCCGCACTCGGGCTTTCCCGCGGCGCGGCGGTCATCCGGGCCCTCCAGGCCGTGGTCGACCGCGTTGCGTACCAGATGCGTGAGGGGATCGCCGATTGCCTCGATCACGGACTTGTCGAGTTCGGTATCCTCGCCACTCATCTTCAGTTCAATCCGCTTGCCACATGCTGTGGCAGCATCGCGAACGAGGCGGGGAAACCTGCCAAACGCGTGCTTTATCGGCAGCATTCGCACCGCCATCACGCGCTCCTGCAGTTCGCGGCACGCCCTCTCCATGGCGTTGACTGCTTCCAGCAAGAGGGGCAGCCTATCCATGCTGAAATTCTGCGTCGCCTCCGCCAGCATTGACTGGTTAATTACCAGCTCGCCAACCAGATTGATCAGCTTGTCCACCTTATCGGTGGCCACCCGAAGCGTGTGCGCTTCCGCGCCTTTCGGCGCGCTGCCGGGAACACCGGTTGCGCCCACGACAGGCTGGGTATCGGCCGCTGCCTCAACGTCGATCGGCATGCACGCCCCTGCCTCAGCAATCGGACCACGTTCCGCCGGAGTCTCCGGCACGCTCTCGCCGGCAACAGTCGGCGTGATCTGCAGCTCACTCTCGTCGGCTACGAAGTTAAAGACCTCGCGTATCTGCGATTCCGATACTTCGGTCTCGATATCGAGTTCCCAGGCCAGCCAGCATCCTTCCGGGTCGAGCTCAGCGAGAGAAGGGAGGAGGCTTGTATCGCAGCGCAGGCCACTTGTGGCTCCGAGGTCGCACACTTCGGCCATGAGCAGCAGCGGGTCGCTGCCCTGCCGCAGGGTCTTCTCGCCAGGACGGAAATGGAGGTGAAATCCGGTCGGTTGTGCCTGAGGCTCGAAAAGGCCCCATGCCTCTCCCTCTCCCGTAGCCGAATTCGGGGTTCCCGCCAGGGTCCCGTCACAAGCGGCGATCGCCGCCGTGATCCGGTTGATCAGCGGCTCAGAACTCCGTGCATCTTCCCGCTCACCACGTGCAACAGCAAGGAGCGCCTTCAGCTGATCGAGCGACTCGAGCAGCAACTGGATGATCATCGCATCCGCGTGGGCGGCGCCGGTTCTTAACTTGTCGAGAAGGGTCTCCAGCCCATGTGTGAAGTGCGCGATATCGGCGAAGCCGAATGTAGCGCCGCCCCCCTTGAGTGAATGGGCGCATCGGAAGATGCAGTTCAGGAGCTCGAGGTCGTTTGGCGCTTCCTCCAGCCGCAGAAGGTATCCCTCCAGGTCGGCGAGAAGGTCGGTCGCCTCTTCGAAAAAGGCCTGATGGAACATGGCCATATCGATGTTCATACCGGAAGCACCTTTCCGATCACCTTCAGCAGCTGGTCCGGGTGGAATGGTTTCACAATCCAGCCGGTCGCTCCCGCTGCCTTCCCTTCGGCTTTCCGGCTCTCCTGGCTCTCAGTGGTGAGCATGAGGATGGGCGTGAAGCGAAGTGTCGGCCGCGTGCGTGCCTGCCGGATAAACGTGAGACCATCCATCACCGGCATGTTGAGGTCAGTAATGATGAGATCGACCCGGCCGCCGGATACACCGGCAACTCGATCGAGCGCCTCCTGGCCGTTCGCGCCCTCGATCACCTGGAAGCCAGCCCCTCGAAGCGTGAAGCCAACCATCTGGCGCATTGAGCTCGAGTCGTCGACAATCAACACGGTTTTTCCCACTAGTCTATCCCCCGGCAGCGCGGCTCGGCCGCGAATTACGCCCCTCGCAATAGCGCTATTCGGTCAGTTGTTCAGGAGTGGAAGCGCAGCGCGTTCCAGCCGCTTCCGGAGCTTATTCGACGCGTTTATCGCCGCAAAGCCCCTTCCGACCGCGACCAGATCCGCGCGCAGCGCCAGGAGGATCTGGATGGCCGAGAGGTCTATGCGCTCTGTCAGCGCAAGATCCACGTATACCTCCGCCGCCTTCGGGTCCGACACTGCCCGGCGGGCCGTGGTTAGAAGCTCACCCGCTTCGAAAATGTCGGCGGATTCGCCGAGGACAATCGTTCCGCGCGTTCCGCGCCGCTGGTATCGTCCACCCGGACCAATTTCGCGCATTGCTCACCTCCGTAAAGTTGCTACCTGGAAGGATTGTCGGCGTCACGGGAGTCGAACAAGAGCAGTAGAGCACTCTTCTACGGGTCAATTTCAAATATATAAATTTCGTCGTGTGCCAGGGACGTGCACCCCAGGTGCGCCATGCCAGGGCCCACTCTCTCAGAACTGCGCCGCCCTCCTCCTGGTTGTTCCTGCCCGCCCGAGCCCCCCCCGACAGAGACTCGCCCTTCCTGAAGGCGGCGGGTGGGCAACCGCCCGAACAAGCGGGCCATACCAGGGCCCGTGGCAGGCGATTGCAGTCACCCCTTCCCGAGCGAAAGAAGTTGAGCGAACAGCCTCGTGCACAGCGAGATAGAGCGCTGCTTCTGAGTGGCTCGGGAACGAGCCGGGGGTTAGAGGGAATCGCTGTCGGCGAACACCAGCCAGGCGCAAAGCCACGGGTGTCGCCCGGGACGGAGGGTGAGGAGATGGCGCGCGCAGTGCGTCAGGCGACCAGGTCAGCCGAGGCATCCCTGGAAGGGACTCGCAGCACGCAGGGAGAACCTATTTCTCGAGCGCGCGCCGCACGCGCGACATTGGTGCAGGAACGGGCTGATTTCGAAGGAGGACAAAGGGATGGAGCCGAGGGGACCGAGCGCGCTGGACGATTTCTTCTTTGACCTGAACGGCTACCTGGTGCTGAAGTACGCGGTTGAACCTGAGCTGCTGGATGCGCTGAACCTTGCGTTCGACAGCTTTCCGCCCCTTGCGCCAAACGAGTGGTGGGGCAACGCGCAGCGGAGGGACTATACGGAGACGACTGGCTTCGAGCTCCACAACTGCGTAGAGTCCGGGGAGCCGTTCGAGCGGCTAATCGACCATCCGGGCTGGATTGATTACGTGCGGCGCTACTGCGGAGAGCAGGAGTCGTACGTCCAGGGGCTCTTCATCGATGAGGCCATTGCTTCGATTCGGCGCTCGGGCGGACATCACCCCGTCCACTCGGGAGGCTATCGCGGAGCAATGCGCGGAGCCTATGGTTACAAGAACGGCGTCTTTCGCTGCGGTCAGTGCAATATCATTCTGGCGCTCACCGATGTGGGCCCCGGTGATGGTCCCACTATGGTGATCCCGGGGAGTCACAAGTCGAACTTCCCGCACCCGCAGTCCGGAAATTACGGGAGTGGCGAACGCATGGACCATCTCCCCGGCGCAGTGCCGGTCTACCTCGAGAAAGGCGATGCAGTGCTCTTCGTAGATGGGCTCATGCACGGTGGAAGCAGCCGCAGCAACCCGGGCGAGCGGCGGGTCACCATCTACCGCTACGGGCCGCTCTGGGCATCGACGCGCTTCGGCTTCGAATATTCGCAGGAACTTCTTGACCGCCTGACTCCAGAGCGTCGAGCGATTCTGCAGCCGGTATCGCCGAACCGGCCCCCGGCCGCTTAAGGCCCCGCTGAGGGGCGCCCAGCAGCCCATCAGCGGGTGTAGCCGTACCGGCCCGCAACGGCGTGCCGGGTAGCTCGCTGTTGCGGGCGCTCTGGCTTCCGTGACCCGCGCCCACGAGCGCGCCTGCCTATGCCCACCGCCTCCTGCCTCGGCAAGGCCTTCCGGTCCATGAGCGCGCCCGCCTAACCTCCATTCCTCCCTGGCAAAGTCTTCAGGCCCATTAGCGCGCCTGCCTACCCCCCCCCCTGGCCCCCCTTCCGGATCCGCTCGCGCGCCTGGCTTCTCGCGCATTGTCAGGTTTCCTGCTTGCGCGCTCGCCGGAAGGGGGGTGCCGCGAGCCTTTCCCCCTCGGCGGGGGCCAATCCATCGGCTGCTGAGGCGGCGAAGCCCCGCTCTCCCGATTTCTTTAAGGCCAGGGGGGCGCGCTACTTCACGCGTCGCCCCGTCTCAGCGACGCCGCTTCCGGCGCGAACAGTGGCGCAGGCTTTCAGTCACCCCTCCCTT
>JBBRJW010000165.1:0-6315 GCA_038218705.1 Chthonomonadales bacterium
GATCCGGCGGCCTCCGTGCTGAAGTGCCGTGAGCGCCTCTACGACATGCATATGAAGGATGTGACCAGGGCGCAGCCGAACGGTTCGCCGCTCGAGGTCGGACGGGGTGTCCTCGACGTCGCCGCAGTGCTGCGAGCCCTGCTGCAGGTCCGCTTTGATGGCCACGTGGGATTTGAGTACGAGAAGGACGGGGCTGATCCGCTTCCCGGACTCTCTGAGAGCACTGGCTATGTTCGCGGACTTATGACCACCATGCGGGCGTCCTGACTCGGGGAGACAATATGACCGGCCCGCGCGCGCTCGTACGTGAGTTCGACGTTATCGTTGTGGGCGGAGGGATGGCGGGGCTCTGCGCCGCCATCGCCTCCGCGCGCCGGGGCATGCGAACCGCGCTGGTGCACGATCGCCCGGTTCTCGGCGGGAATGCTTCGAGCGAAGTCCGCATGTGGATCTGCGGCGCTCACGGCCCGCACAACAAGGAGACCGGGATACTCGAGGAGGTCCAGCTCGAGAATCTCCGGTACAATCCCGGCCTCCACTACTCGATATGGGACGCCACCCTGTGGGCGAAAGCGCACTTCCAGCCCGGCCTGACGCTATTTCTAAATGCCACCTGCCATGCGGCAGAGATGGCGGGCGACCGCATTGAAAGCATCGGTGTCTGGCAGCTCACGACGCAGCGCAAGCTCACCCTCCATGCGCGAACCTTCATCGACTGCTCCGGGGATAGTATTCTGGCGGCGCTGACGCCCGCGCAATTTCGAGTGGGCCGTGAGGCGAGGGAAGAGTTCGGGGAGGATATAGAGCCGGAGCGCGCCGACCGGAAGACGATGGGCAGCAGTCTGCTGATCCAGCTCCGGAGGACGGCTGAGCCGCAGCCCTTTACCCCTCCGCCGTGGGCCTGCCGGTTCGAGAGCCCCGAGGACCTTCCGCAGCGAGTGCGGGGAGTGACCGCGGACAACTTCTGGTGGCTGGAGGTAGGGGGGCTTCAGGACACAATCGGGGATGCGGAGGAGATTCGCGACACCTTAATGCAGATCGGGTACGGCGTCTGGGACTACCTCAAGAACCGCGCGCCTGAGCGGGAGAAGGCTGAAAACTGGGCTCTGGAGTGGATGGGATCACTGCCGGGCAAGCGCGAAAGCCGGCGCTATCGAGGGCTCTATACCCTTACGCAGAACGACATCCGGGACGGCGGTCAGTTCGACGACATCATTGCGTACGGGGGATGGTCGATGGACGACCACCATCCGGCCGGCATCTTCTATCCCGGCGCGCCGACGATCTTCCATGCAGCGCCATCGCCCTATGGCATTCCCTACCGCTCCCTGGTCTCCGCGGACGTGCCGAACCTCCTCTTCGCAGGGAGAAATATCTCAGTAACGCATGCGGCCCTCTCCTCTACTCGTGTGATGGCTACCTGCGCGCTGCTTGGCCAGGCCGCTGGCACGGCCGCCGCAGTGGCAGCTCACCTGGGCGCGGCGCCTGCCGACCTTACGGAGGGCGAAGCCCTGAGGTTACTTCAGAACGCGCTGATGGAGGACGACTGCTGGCTCCCCGGCCATCTTCGCCGAACCTCGGAGATGGCGAGGGCCGCCACGCTCAGTACAACGGGAGCTTACGCGGATCGACTGCTCGACGGAGTCGACCGTGATCGGCCAGACTCCCTCCACGCCTGGGAGGGCGCTTGCCGCGACTCCATCACGTTTCGCTGGCCGGTTCCGGTCCGACCTGCCAGCCTCCGAATTGTGTTCGACAGCAATCTCTGCCATGAGAAGAGAATGCCCTGCAGCTATCCGCACCGCTCAGACCGTTCGGCGGTTCCGGGCTCGATGGTGCGAAGCTTCCGAGTCGAGGCCGAGGACTCGACCGGCCGCTGGCGAACGCTCTTCCGCGAGCCCGATCAATTTGCGCGGCTGGCACGCGTTCCTATCCAAGCAGAAGTAACCGCTCTTCGCTTTGTCGCAGAATCGACGTGGGGCGACGAAACCGTGCGCATCTTTGCGCTCGAGCCGCTCCATACTGCCGAGCCCGTCTTGCCTCGCCTGCCGCAAGGACCAACGTTCCGTCAGCTGCAGAGTGCGATCGACGCAGCAGACCTCGCGCCACCTGAGAGTGGCCTTGAAGGAGACCGCCGCCGCGGCGGCGCGTAGAGGGGAGAGGCAAGTTGAACAGAAGAGTTGCTCGAGCGGCGAGCGCCGCACTGGTCGGGGGGATCGCATGTCTCAGTCTGGTCGCACGGGCCGCGCCAGCGCGCACTGCAGTGCCCCCGCGTGAGGTCTGGGTGGCAGACACGCGAGGTTGGTCGGTCGGGGAGCTGATGCTGGGAGGGACGCTGCAGGGACTGGCGAATCGCACGCGTCCGACCATCTGGTTCCGCGGCGGCGACATGTACGCGCGCGTGGAGCAGGAGCTCAAGGCCGACGGCACAAGCCTCCATGTGATCGCATCGCCCTGGGGGCTCCTCTCTCAGTTCTCCCGGCTCGCGAAGGGGTACGTTCTCTTTCGCGCGGGCGGACCAAGCGTGAGCGCCGCGACCTCGCTCTGCGGCATCCTGGACGGTGTCGCGGTCGAAGAGAAGGACGAGGGGAGAGCGCGAGCCGCAGGGCTCGCTCTGCTGGCGGACGCGCGTACTGAGACCGATGAGAAGGTCTTTGCCCGATATGGCGACCGCTTTGCGCGGGGCGTGGCGGTGGAGCAGGACAACTCCAAGATGGGCAACCTCCGCGATTTTGCGGTAGCGCATCGCGCCTTTACGTTCTGGACAGAGGACAGCGCATTTCGAACCAGGGTGGTGAAGTCGCTCGGGCCTGATACTCTGGTCTGGGGCTGGGGCAGGGATGAGATGGGCTGGATCACCGACGTCAGCCGTGGCGGTGGGACGGGCGTGCCGGCGGATTGGTGCAGCAACGTCTCCGCGCTGGAGAAGCTGCCGGCGGGTCCGATCGCCCGGCCGCGCCGTCCGGCAATCACGGCTAAGCCCGGAACACGGGTCGTGGCGTTTGTAATGAGCGATGGCGACAACGTGCAGTGGATGTGCGGCAACTTCGTCGAGAACGCGAGCTTCTGGGCGAGCCCCCTTCGGGGAACCTTTCCCATGACATGGGAGGTCTCGCCGCTCCTGGCCGCCTACGCTCCGCGGGTGCTGGCACGAATCTACTCCACCGCCAGCCCGACGGACGGGATCGTGAGCGGCGCAGGGGGGCCTGGATACACCTACCCCCATGTTCAGCCCGACCGGGTGCGGCTTGCAGCTGCCACAGGTTCGGCACTGCGCGCTTCTGACCTGAGTGTGGTGAGTGTGCTCAATCTTAACGACGGCAATATGGGGGAGAGCGTTCCGATGCTCCGCTTGCCGGGCGTAGAGGGAGCGATCTACAAGGACTACGCCCCTTACAACCGGAGCGGCGGCGCAATTGTGTGGAGCGGGGGAAAGCCCTCTATCTCCTATCGATTCTTGCTGTGGGAGGGCCGCGTGGGCCCTGATCAGCTTGCTGCCGCCGTTGCAAAGATGCCTGCTGACGCGCCTGACAGCGAAGCGAGCTACGCGCTCGTGCAGGTACACGCCTGGTCGTTCAGCAAGGTCGGCGGTCCGCTCGAAGCTGTCCGGCAGGCCATCGCGGCGTTCGGGCCTGAGACGCAAGTAGTGACGGCGGACCAGCTCATTCGCCTTATGGTCCGGCAATTTGGGCCGAAGCACGTGGAGCGCTAGGGCCCTGCGCCCCCATCAAGAGAGGACTCCGGGCCAGTCTTCGCGAACTATCGGGCCGAAGACGTTTTGTAGTTTATCGCAGAGGAGAATGCCCATGAAGACAAGCCTTCGCAGCATTGCATGTGTGGGAGCTATGCTGATTGTAGGAGCCGGAGTAGGCTCCGCACTCACCGCCCGCCGACAGGTAAAGGACACTCTTGGGTTCCAGGATACGCCGCTGGTGCCGGGAACGAAGTGGCATGTCGGCGACGGCCTCCGACCACAGCCGAAAGCGGTCGACCCTGGCACGTTCAGCAGCGATGAGAAGCCAGGAACTCCTCCCTCGGACGCCATGATCCTGTTCGACGGCAAGGATCTCTCGAAGTGGAATGCCGAGGGCGGTGGCGATCCTAAGTGGAAGATTGAAAATGGCATGGCAGTTTGTGTCAAAGGCGCGGGTGGTATCCGCACCAAGGATGAGCTGGGGAACGTGCAGTTCCATATTGAGTGGTCTGAACCGGAGAACATCGGGGGCTCCAGCCAGGGACGCGGCAACAGTGGAGTCCTCTTCTTTGGCAGGTACGAAGTGCAGGTTCTCGACAGCTACCACAACCCGACCTACGCCGACGGCGGCGCAGGGGCCATTTACGGCACCTATCCGCCAATGGTAAACGCAACGAAGAAGCCGGGTGAGTGGAATGTCTACGACATCCTCTTCAGCGTGCCGCTCTTCGACGCGGCCGGGAAGCTGAGCAAGCCCGGCTACTTTACGGTGTTCCATAACGGCGTCTGTGTGCAGAACCATGTGGAGCTTCTGGGCGATTCGAATTTCCACGCGGCCGCAGTATATCATGCGCATCCTCCGAAGGGTTCGCTGGTGCTTCAGAATCACGGCGATCCCGTTCGCTACCGGAACATCTGGTACCGCGAGCTGAAGTCGTCCGACGATCAGTAGGCTCTGTTTGAAGCAGATGCGAGAGGCTCCAGGCAATTGCCCGGAGCCTCTCGCTACAGAGAGGGGTACCGAACCTTGAGCAGCATCATGAAGCGCAATCTCGGGTTTTGCACGCTCGCCATTCTCGCCGCGCTGGCCGTGCTCGCTGCGCCTGCAGGGGCGGATACGCAGAGACGGGCGAGGATTCTGGGCGCGCTTCCACCTCTTACGGATGGCGCACAGGCGGCAGCCATCGCCCGCGCGCTGGAGGCTGCTCACTGGCAGACAGAGGTGCTCTCTCCCGCGGCACTCGCCGTACCGGGCGCGCTTGATGCTCTCGGCAAAGATCTCCTGGTAATCCCCCACGCGGGATTCTATCCTGCCGCGCTGGCAGCTCCGTTACGCGCCTTTCTACAGAAGCAGGGGCGGATGCTCTGTGTCGAGGGGCCTGCCTTTCAGACGCCGGTCTATCTGCACAATGGGCAGTGGATGACCCGCGAGGCACTTCTCGAATCACAGACTGCCGTGCCGATAATGGATCTGGCGGCGGCCGATATTGCGCACTGGGGATACGCTGCGCTCACGCCTGCGGATCGAGCTCAGGTCACACACGACACAAGCCCGCATGGGCCAGCTCTCCGCTTTACAGTTCCCCACTATGCCGGATGGGCGAACTTTACGAGCTCTCCCTTTCAGGCATCGCCATACCCGGCAGGCAGTACTCTCACAACCCTCTGGGTTCGTGGTGGGCCCCGCACCACCGGCTGCGTTGTGGAGTGGGTCGAACAGGACCACTCGCGGTGGATCGCCACCGTAAAGCTGACGCAGCAGTGGCGCAGAGTAGTTCTGAGCCCCTCGGACTTCAAGCACTGGATCGATGGGACCGCACGTGGGAAAGAAGGCGATCTGTTTCGACCAGAGCACGCTCAGCTGCTGCGCATCGGGATCGCGAATTCGCACGTGGAGGTTCCGGAAGGGCCGAACGAATTCGAGATCGCGGGCCTCGGCGCCGCGCTCCTTCCCCGCGAAGCGGCCGACGCGCCCATGCCGGCACTGGAGGCGCTCACACCGGGATGGAAGGGCTACGTCGACGCGAGCGGAAGCTGGCGGCCAATCGTTCGCGACCGTGGAATCGGGCTTCTGGGCACAGCCCCCGGGCGACTCATTCCGGGAGCGAGTATCCCGAACTTGCGAGATGCGGACGCCGCGTTTCGGAGCGCGGTCTACCTGAGTACGGAGGGCGAGTTCGCTGGCGCGGCCTGGGGCATTGCTCCGAGCCCGCTCCTCGACCGCCGAGCCGATGGCATCACGGCCAGTGCGGACATCTTGATGCGCTCCGCGCTTCTGTCGCGCGGTGGTGTCAACCAGGCGACCTACCTGCGCGGCCAGACCGTGCGAGCAGGTGGCAGGATCGCTGTTCGCCAGGGGGCGACCGGCCGTGCACTCCTGGTGCTGAAGGTTACGAAAGCCGGTTCCGGTCAGCTGGTCGCAAACGGCGCGCGGTCAGAAGAGATCGACCTGGCACAGGGCAGCAGAGGGAGCAAGTACGAATTTGAGGGCCTCGAGCCCGGACTGTATCAGGCGGAGGTATCGCTTCATGAGCCGGGCACGCCTGCAGAGCCCGGGGCTGTCTCGGACCGGATTGTCGAGCCGTTCCGGGTGATCGACCCCGGAGCGCCGACCGACAGGC
>JBBRJW010000166.1:0-6312 GCA_038218705.1 Chthonomonadales bacterium
GTTGTCGTGGAACGTAGCTGGACCTTTCGCCGGCGCATCGCCAAACGCCGAGATGAGATTGCCGCCGTCGCTCGCCACGTCGAAGTCGAAAAGGTTGTGGTCTATTTCCACGCCGTTGCGCACGAACTCTATGGAGTAGCTATCGCGGAAGTAGTTGTGGTGAAGATGAAACGTGCGCCCACTTTTCGGCACCGGGCCACCCGCATACTTTGGAATGGAGACAGCGAAGCGCAGGATGTTGTGGTCGATCTCTACATCCTCATCACCCTCGAAGGGCAGCTCGATGGAGAAGCCTGCATCGATGGAATTGTGATGGATGTGGACGCGTCGCCCCTCTCGCCCTTTGATGCCGTAATACTGCTCATTCGGCGCGGTCTTGGTAACGAGAAAACGGTTATTCCAGATCTCAGTGTCGCTCATCCAGATACTGAAAATGCCTCCGCCGGTAATGCCGCCCTTCACACCCGGCTTGCCATTTTCCCACCGCTGCCCGGCGTCCACGAACGTGCAGTCGTGGATCTTCGCCCCCTTCATGGCGTAGGTGCGGATTCCGCAATACATGAAGTCCGCGATGCGGAGGTCATGGAAGTCCAGCCCCTCGTTGGCAGCGCCATAGATCGCCCCGTGCACGTGCGGCCCGGTGAGCGTGAGGTGCGACACGGTGATGTTCTTCGCGTCGTTCGCGCAGCGGATGAGATAGCCCGTGCGGTCGAACTTCTCGCGATTCGTCTCCGGGTCCGGCAGGGTCGCCGGGGTCGCCTGCCAGCTCTCGGCGTGCGTAATGATGGTCTTGCCGGTGCCTGCGCCTTTGAGCGTCATGCCCGTTTTCAAATCCAGCGGCTGCGTCAGCCTGAAAGTGCCCGCCGCCAGCTCAATCACCGCGCCGTCTTTTCCGTCGGCCACCGCCGTGACGAGCGCCCCTACGGAAGCGACGTGCTGCGCGTTGGCGGAAGTCGCCAGCATGAATAGTCCCGCGAGTGACAGGATACGGCGAGTGCAGCGGTTCATGGTCTGTTGGAGTGTTGGATTGTTCATAATTTGGTGTCCGGGACATCGTAGCGGCCGCGATTGCCGCGCGGCACGTGGCAAAATCCGCCCTACATGAGCCTGTCTCTGAATTACCGTGACGCACGGTCTTCAACCGCCATCTGGAACTCCAGGTCACTGGCCGCTCGGCGGCGTGCGCGAATATGGATCAGGAGCCAGTCGCGAGAACCAGGCGGCAACAGGAGGACCTGGTCGGGCGCGAAGTCGCGGAATTCGTGCGCCATATCCATACATTCGCCAGGCGAGTCACGTTTTCATTTGCCGGCACTACGCATTGCGCAGCGTTTTGTTTGGGGACAGGCTCCCAGCAGAGAGAAGAGGCGGCGGCCTGGAATGGAGGAGTATCCAATGGAAGCAGGCGATCACCCGGGCAGGGCAGTTGCGGCGGAAGCGCGATTCAAAGCCGGCATCCGCGCGCTCTTCACAATTAACGCCGCGCGCAGAGAGGCAGAAGCGAACCCGACCAGAGAGAAGCAGTTTCAATATGCCAGGGCACTGGAGCAGGGCCGGCGCTGGAATTCGGCCCTTCGCATCCTGGCCATCCTCGCTAACGAGGATGGCGATGACCTTAAGTTCCAGTACGAACACGCCTGGGCACTGATGAAACTTGGCCGGGCCAGCGAGGCTATGCCCATCCTTGCACGCATAGCGCAGCTCTTCCCAGAGAAATACGCCGCACAGCAGTCCGCCGGCCTGGCAGCTTTCAGCCTGCGAGAGTACGCCGTGGCGGTCGACTACTTTGAGCGTGCTCTGGATGCTGAACCCGAGCGTGTCGTTGCCGCTGGCCTGCACGCGGTCTGTCTGGCGGCCAGCGGCAGCGTGGATCGGGCGCTGTGGCTCGCCCGGGTGCTCCATGCAAATAACCCGGAAGACCCAGCCGTCAGTCACTACCTCGGCGAGGTCTACCGCATGGGAGGACTGCAATCCGGCCTGTGTGATCTGCTGCGCGACGAGTCGTATCTGACAGAGCGTTACTTCTACGGCATTCTCGACCTGTGTGATCCGTTCGCGATGCCGCAAGTGGCGCTCGATCTCTCTGAGACCATTCTCTTGCGGCTGACGGTGGCCAGGAGCGAGTACGCAACCCAGCGCAGGCCGCGCGCCTTTATCCGCCGGGCCACGAGGCGAACGTACTTCATGCGACTGCGTGTCCATACCCGACTGCATCAAGGGAAACGTATGCTTGAGGATGTCTATGGCCTGGTACTTGCGCGGCTGCCTGCATCATCCGACCCGTGCACAAGCTAACCCGGAGACTCTGGAAACGGAGCGACTGCAAAGGGATCCCGTTGATTCACTCCGTGCGGCGTGCAAAGCGGTGTCGATTCTGCGCGGCGCGGTCTGGAGCGGCCGCCCGTCGGTCGTCATGGAGGTCACGAGATGAAAGCACGCTTACTGAGAGAATGTCTGTCGATGATAGGCGTAATCTGTCTGCTCGGTGCCATCATCTCTCTGGCTGATTATTTCATCCGCCTGGCTACCGCGCACCGACTGTTCTATCCGCCGGCAGAGCCCTTGTTGTTGCCGTATCCAGGCGGAGAGACGTTTTCCCCGGATCTAAGAAGGTTACACTCGGTCTTTGAGCGAGCGATCGTAGACGGTAACTCGGATGTGCGGTTCCCCGCGAGATTGGCCCCGGGAAAATCCTGCTCCATCTATATCCTGAAGCGATCCTGGCAGCCGGGGCCATTTCCCGTGGTCGAGACGGGTGGGATGCACATCCGTAGTGCGCAGCAGTGGTGGCTCCCGCTAAGTTCGAGAGATTTGCGACCTGATCTCTATGAATACACGTTATCGCTTGAGCGCAATCGTGCCGACCAGCCATGGCCCGACAAGTTGACCGTACGCTTCACCAATCCGCATGGACAGGATTTGGTAACGGTGTTTCGCCGCCCATCGCCCCCTCGGGTGGAGGACGGGAACATCGACGCGGTCTACAGCAGCCAGTGGTGTGGCAGTGACAATATGAAGCCGTACCTGAGCTCCCGAACAGTACCCGTGCCGACTAAATCGAGCTGGCGGCTGCTCGGCGGCGTTCTTCCGCTGCCTCTGTCTCAGGAGATCACTGGAGTCGACATCAATCCCCGGCCGGCATTCGAGCGTGTGTTTCTTCCGCCGGACCAGCATTCCCGGGCCTTCTGCGTTATCATCTGGCCGGACCCATCAACTAACCTCGCGAGCGTGCAGATGTCGGTGCATTTGCGATCGGGTAACACGCGACGCTTCACCCTGCACGAAGGCCAGCAGTCGTCGGCAATCGGCTGCTTTTGGGAGCGTCCGGGGACACGCAAGCGCAATGCAGCCGTGAAGTAGCCACGGAATTGCCGGTCGAACAACGCGGCGATTCTCCGCAGAAGGCAGATCTCTGGACGGTACACTGTATTCGAGAAGTGCTCAGAGGGCAGAGCTCACGCCGGACGACAACGGGACGGCCAACGCGGCACTGCCGACCCGTACGCGCGCTTCGGGGCGCAGTGTGGCTACGCACCTGCATTTCGTGATGCTTCAAGGCATTCCATAAAGGCTCGATAGCGGATAACTCCGGAGTGTACGAGGGCAGATACCATCGCCGAATATCGCCGGCCTCTAGCGCCTCCTGCGCTGCCTTGACCGCATCGCCTCTGTGAACCGAATAGTTGTCCAGCACGACGTAGAGTGGGCGTTCACGCTTCCAATCGGAAGGGTGAACGAGGGGACGGCCAGCCATTTGCCACGGGAAGTCGACAAAGCGAGCGCCATCGATGGGGCCCACTTCCTCCTCGGACAAACCGTAGGAGGCCGCCACCTCCGCAGGGGACTTGCGCTGCTTCTTGCTGGCCGACATCAACCTGCTGCCGCGAAATGCGCGGGAGCAGATTCATGCTGGCATGGACCCTACGCTCTCCGCCTCTCCGAGCAGAGAGCTCCCTCTATCCCGGTGCTTCCTGCTATATGGGTGCTCGCCTTCAAAGCGGGGGCTTTGGCTGCATATTGGCGGATGGTTACTCCGGTATCGGAGTGCTCCTGCCACAAGATCGTTGGTTACCGAAGACGGGTCTGAGCTGCCTGCCTCGAGAGCGTTCTCGATCCTGCGTCTTCGGAAGCTTAAGGAGAGCGATTATGGCCAATCCGAAACTCGTGTGGCCAGCATTTGCGTTATCAGTTGCCCTGGGGTTCACGGCAATGAGCCTGCTGCATCGAGCGTTTCGGCAGGCCCGGCCAGACACCGCGGAAGGTCGGGCAAGCGCGCCGACTTCCGCCGTGGGTCTGCCCGCGGAGGTCACATATGATCTGGCGACTGCCGCGCGGCTGGTGGAGAAACGCCCATCGAGCGCAAGGGGCCACTTTCAACTCGGTATGGCGTGGATAGGCCACGGCGACGACGGGCGGGCGGTAGGTGAACTCGAGCGCAGCCGCCAATCGCAGGAGCCCCACGTTACCGGCCCGACCTGGTGGTACCTGGCAGACTGTAGGCAGGTTCTCGGCGAGCCCGATCGAGCGCTTACGGTGTTGGCGTAGACAATCCGCCTCGACCGTGCGGGGGAGGCTTGTTGACAGTGCCCCGGCCAGCGCCATCGAGGTCAGGGTTCGGGCGAGGTGTTTCGTTGATTGTCGTCAACGTGCTGCTCATCACAGTTGTTCTCCGGAGCAGCCCGCCCCTATTGGCCGCTTCATTTGCCCGGCGCAGGCGCAGAAGGCTTCTCCGCCACGAGGTTCAGCACACCCCAGTTCAGCGAACGCCAGCGCGCTTCGCTCGGAATATCGCTGGTCATCCAGGTGTCGAGGCTGTTCCAGCAGACACGCTGCACATTCTGGCTGCCGTTGCCCCGGATGATGCCGAGGTCGCCGAGGATAACGGTCTTGTCCTCGTGCCACTCCTGCTTGCCGAGCTTCTTGAATTCGACGCGCAGCACGGTGGCAAGCGGCACGGAGAATTCGTAGTTGCCCGCGCCGTCTTCCGCGAATTGCAGTTCGCTCGTGATGTCTTTCACGGAGGCGAAGATCTCCTTGCCGATGGGCGACTCAAACACGCACTCCTCGCTCTTCGGCGCCGTGGGATCCACGGGGCGATAGAGCACGGCAGTGGGTTTGCCATGCACCCTGGCGATGAGCAGGCGGCAGTCGCCGGGTTGGTAAGGCTTGTTCTCCTGGAGATTGCCCGGATCCCACTTCGCGCTGAAGCAGAGGTCGAGAGCCCCGCCTTTCTTGAAGAGGAACCGCGGGTCGGTGGCGGAGTTGTCGAGGAGCCTGGCGTCGCCCGTGCGAAAGGCGCCGTAGATGCGATCCGTGGTGAACCAGAGCGTGGCGCGCGTGCGGCTGTCGATCTGTGCCCAGGCAATGTCCGCGGCGGGCCATTCGTCGAGTTTTGCATCCACCACCGGTGCGGTGCCTCCGAGTGTGACTTCCAGGATCTTGCGGGCTTGCTTGCGCGGAACGTCGCTCACCGTTTTCGGCCGGCCAGCCAGCATGGCGGACGTGACGGTCACGGTGCCCCAGTCCTTACGGCGCACCGTTTCCAGGCCCGTGAGGTGATTGATGCTGATGTGCTCCTTGCCGGTGACAACGTAGATTTCGCCCTCGGCAGTCTGGTTGAGAGTGGGGAAAAAACACTCGTCCTCCCAGCTCACGCCGTCCACGGACATGCCGCGTTTCGCCTCGGGGAAACGCCACAGCGGCGTCGTCCGCACGTCACAGCCGAGGGTCTTGAGAAACAAGCCGTCCGCCGTCATGAGATAGGCCGCGCCTTTTTCCGACGACGTGCTCCAGATCTCGCCGGCCTCGCCCTTCATTGGCCGGACCATACGCCCCATACTGCCTGAACCTGCAACGAGCTGGCCAGGAAATTGCGCAGGCTGCCACTGATCGTAGTAGCGATACGTCCATGCAAGCGAGCCGTCCTGGCGATAGCCCTGCGGGTTGTTGAAATAATCCCAGCCACCCGCGCCAACGACCGTGAACGCACTCCCGAGCAGCGGCGGACCAAACTCGCCGCTCCATTCCGCATCTTCGATTTTGCCCAGCGAGGTCACCTTGCGGAGATCCCAGGTAGGCACGCCCTTCGCATCCAACGTGGGTGCGGGAAAGAAGCCACCGCCCAGCGAGCCAGCGGCGAAGGAGAGGTCCCTGTTGAGGTACGAACCAAAGAAATTGCCGTACCCGCCGGGGCCCTGGTAAAACTGCACTTCCTCCGGCTGCACTTTCTGATCGCTGTTCACGTCGCTCCAGATAAGGAGGCTCGCCTCGGGGTGCTTTTCCTTCGCGGCGCGGATGCCATCTTTGAAATCC
>JBBRJW010000167.1:0-6292 GCA_038218705.1 Chthonomonadales bacterium
GTCAGTACTATCAGGCCGCCGCATCGCCGCAGAATCCGCGCGCTCTCTACTATAAACCGGAGGCTGCTCAGATTGCCGTGATCGTCACGCCCTCCGCCGCGGATTCGCGCAAGGCCGCCGACGCACTCACAGGCGGCGCGGATTTCGGCGCGATGGCTCGGCAGTACAGTAAAGACAACACTGCCGCACAAGGTGGCGTGCTTCCGTGGCTCGAGCGCAATCGAACCGGACTCAGCAAGCTCGGGCTGGAGAGCGTCGTCTTCGGCATGAGCCCTGGCGAGATGCGCGGCCCCCTCCACGTTGGAGGCGCGTACTGGATCATCCGCTGTCTCGACCGACGGGCTGCGTCGACCACTCCGTTTGAAATGGTTCAGGATGAGTGCAAAACGGCTGCGCGGCTCGTGAAGGGACTGGCACTTAATTCGGACCGGCTCAAGAGGGAGCTGACGGAGTTCCAGAAGGGCGTCACCATCGAAGTAAAGTGGCCTCAGTACCACGATGCAGTGGAGGGCCAGGCTGCCGCTCCTCAGGGCGCCCCTGCCCCGCCTGCCGGGAGCTCGCGATGAGTCAGGACGAGATTGTAACGGGATCCGAATCGATCTATCAGGGCCGCGTCGTCCGGCTTCGGCTCGATACGGTGCGGCTCCCGGACGGGCGTGAGGCGAAGCGCGAGATCGTGGAGCACCCCGGCGCCGTCTGTATTGTGGCGGTAGATGCGGAGGGCCAGGTGTTGCTGGTGCGTCAGTTCCGCCTTGCGGCGGGCAAGGTGTTGCTGGAAGTGCCTGCGGGAACGCTGGAGGCGGGCGAGGAGACCGCAGCGTGCGCTGCGCGTGAGCTGGAAGAGGAGACCGGGTATCGTGCCGCGCACATCGAGCCGCTCTTCTCGATGCTGCTCGCTCCGGGCTACTCCACAGAGCGAATTCATGCGTTCCTGGCGACCGGGTTAACCCGCACTCAGACACATTTCGATGAGGACGAGAGCGTGGAGCTCGAAACGCTCTCCCTCGCGGAGGCGGAACGCCGCGCGCTCGCAGGGGAGCTCGACGACGCAAAGACCGTCAGCTCACTTCTCGTGGCGCTTCCTCGACTCCGCGCGGCTGGACTGGCTTAGAGGGGATCGGCAGCCGTCACCGTGTGTGGAGGCCACATTCGAGCTTGGCAGAGCTCGACCAGCGTCCGGCGCGCTCGTCCTCGCCGGCAGACACGGCGCGAGTACAGGGCCAGCAGCCAATCGATGGATATCCCCTGTCATGGAGCGGATTGTAGGGGACTTCGTTGATCTTGAGATAGGCCCAGATGTCCCGGCTCGACCAGTTGGCCAGAGGATTCACCTTCACCAATTCGAACTTCGAGTCCCACTCCACAATTCCGGCCAGCGCGCGATCGGGGGTCTGGTCGCGGCGCGTGGCGCTGATCCAAGCTGAGTAGCCCTCCAGCGCGCCCCTCTGCGGCTCGATCTTGCGCAGGCGGCAGCACTCGTCTGGATTGGTCCCGTAGATGGGGCCCCCGAAGCGCGCCTCCATCTGCTGCACGCTCTCGGCGGCACGGACATACTCGACCTCGATACCGTACCTGTCGCGAATGCGCTCTCGGAGCGCAAGGGTCTCTGGAAACTGGTACCCGGTCTCCAGATTGTAGACCCGCACATCACGGCCGCCCGGCACGCTCTCCGCGAGCATCGCGAGGAGCGCGCAGCCCTCCGCGCCGAACGCAGTGGCCATGGTGAGCCGCATGCCATACGTCTGGACGACCCATCCGAGTATCTCCTCCGGAGAGGCGCCTTCCAGCCCGTCGCTAACCGTCTTCAGCTCCTCAGCAGTGGGGAGTGCGCTCATCTCGATCATGGTTACACCGCCTCATGGCAATCTTGACTAAACGTATCAGATTATAGTAGAATCGCCATCTCACTGTCAATACGTACGGGTCAACAGCTCGAGTTCCTGCGGGTTTGAGGCGTGACGAGGGGAGAAAAGAGAACAATATGGGTTCGCACCGAGGATTCGTGCTCTGGTTTACGGGAATGAGTGGCGCAGGCAAATCGACTCTGGCGGAGCAGCTCCACGCTGAGTTCGTGAGGCGCGGCTACCGGGTGGAGCTGCTCGACGGCGACGAGGTGCGTACGCACCTCTCGAAGGGACTCAGCTTCTCCAAGGAGGATCGCGACACCAACGTGCGGCGCATCGGCTGGGTGGCTCGTGTATTGGCGCGCAACGGGGTCATCGCCATCACTGCCGCGATCTCGCCCTACCGCGCAATCCGCGAAGAGATTCGAAGCGAGGTGGAAACAGACGGGCGTGCTGCGTTTGTGGAGGTCTTCGCCTCCGCGCCGCTCGAGGCACTGGTGGAGCGCGACGTGAAGGGCCTCTATAAGCGCGCGCTTGCCGGCGAGATTCCTCACTTTACGGGCGTCTCAGACCCTTACGAAGCCCCTGCCAGGGCAGAGGTGACGGCATTGACAAGCGTCGAGCCAATCCCAGAGTCGGTCACGAGAATCCTCGGCTATCTGGCGAAAGCGGGGTTGATCTCCCATGGGTAGTGATCGCCATAATCGCCTGGCGGGCGGCGTTGACCTGCATGCCCATACAACTGCCTCCGACGGTGACCACTCGCCAACCGAGCTCGTGGAGCGCGCTGCTCGCCTCGGCCTCGCCGCGATCGCCGTTACGGACCACGATACCACGGCCGGCGTAGCCGAGGCGGAAGCGGCGGGGTCCCGCCTCGGCGTTGAGATTCTGCCGGGCATCGAGCTGAGCGCAGAGGTGGAGCGGGGCCAGTGTCACATTCTCGGGCTGGGCATCGATCCGAAGAATTCGCTGTTGCTGGAGAGGCTGTGTGAGGTTGTCGATCGCAGGAACTCCCGTAACGCGCGGATTGTGCGGAAGATGCGCGACGAGCTCGGGTTCGATGTGAGCCTTGATGAAGTGGAGGCGGAGGCGGGCGGCGCAGTGGTAGCCAGACCTCACTTTGCGCGGGTACTGCTGCGTAAAGGGATCGTGGGCTCCATGCAGGAGGCGTTCGATATCTACCTGGGCAAGGGCGGCAAGGCGTACCTGGACCGTGAGCGCCTGAGCCAGAGAGAGGCGATTGAGCTCATTCATGGCGCGGGCGGGCTCGCGGTCCTTGCGCACCCCAAAAACCTGAAGCTCGACCCGGAATCCACGGCCGTACAGATTGAGCAGATGGGCGAGATGGGGCTCGATGGCTTCGAAGCACGCTACAATCTGCACCGGCCGGAGGATACAGAGCGCTTTCTCGCCCTGGCGGATCGCCTCGGAATGGCAACCGCCGGCGGATCGGACTTCCACGGGGCGAGCGTCAAGCCAAAGGTCTTCCTCGGGCATGTGGTGCACACTTCAGCCGATCTGATGGGCGTGGAGGGCGCTGCCGACCCGACCCCTCTCTCCGTTTATGCGGCGATCAAGGAGCGGCTCGCCCGGTCTAGCTCGCAAAAGGCGTAGGACGGCGGATCAGCCGGCGCGGCCAGGCGTCCGGGCGGGCGGCAGCTCGGCCCATTCAACTATTCGCCAGTCCATGCACGGTTTACCATGTTCCCCAAAGAAGAGACCCCGCTCGCCGGCGACCGGATCGATCACCAGAGCCACCTGCCAGTCGTGGCGAAACACGTCGCGCTGGGTATCGAGGTCGACCGGTGAGAGGAAGACGCCCATGCGAGGGTGCGAGTGGTAGGAGCCTACAACGGTCCAGTTCTGCGGCAGGCTGACGAGCCGCGGGGTGACCGCCGCCCAGGCCGCGGGCGTGTAGGTAAATGAGGTGGGAGTCTCCTCGCCTCCGAGGGCTGGCACGGCTTCGCCTATCAGCGTGAGCCAGGCCTGGAGCGGACCGTCCCATAGCGCCATGCCGAGCAGCAGGCCGCCCAGCTCGCGGCTTACGTCGCTCCCCGTGTGAGCCGCAATCGCTGCCATGGCTCCGGGCCGTATGAGCGCCATCGGGTGGGCCGGGCCCAGGCGCTGGGGAATTGGCAGCATGCGTTCGTGCAGCCATTCGCGGAGGTCACAGGCAGAGGGGCGATAGACGTCCTCCCGCTCATGCCACTCGATTGCGGGCTCCGGAGGGTGCACAGGAGCGGTCGGTCTCGCGGGCTCGGCCGCATGCATCGCCTTGTTACGCGCGGCGCGCACCGATTCGGCGAAAGCGGCCTCCTCCGCTTCTGCAAGCAGATTCGCCTCCAGCGCGTCCGGCTCTGGCTCGTTCGCCCGTTCCGCCCAATGAAATCGCATGGCTCGCCTCCCTCGCTCTCAGGTTCGCCGCTCAATCCCTGGCTCCTGCGTGGCGGGAGAACGAAATTCTCGCCTCTCCTACACAATTGAGGGATGAATTATTGGGCAGGGCGGGGAATGGATAGCGCAGCACCCGCCGGATGGAGGCGGAGATTCAAAGGAGCAGCCTTATGGCCCTGAAAGTTGGACTGGTTGGACTGCGCGGCATCGGGCAGACACACGCGAACGCCTACGCGGAAGAGCCGCTGGGCGACCTGGTGGCGGTCTGCGACGTTATTAAGGAGCGCGCGGATAGCACCGCCGCCAAGCACAATGTCAAGGCATACTACAGCCTCACCGATATGCTTCAGAACGAGCCGGAGCTCGACATCGTCGATGTTACGACGGGCGGATACGAGAACGGAAGCTGGCATTACGAGCCGGCTCTCGAGGCGATCGGCGCGGGCAAGCATGTTCTCGTGGAGAAGCCGATCTCCAATGATGTGGAGGAGGCTCGCCACCTCGTGGCCGCTGCCGAAGGCAATCGCGTGTACCTGGGGTGCAATCTGAACCACTACTTCACGCCCCCGGCAGAGAAGGCGAAGGAGTATATGGACTCCGGGCAAATCGGCGAGCCGATCTACTGCCTCCACAAGATGGGCTTTTCGGCGGGCGAGGCAACGTATAGCCCCACTACCTCCTCCCGCTTCAAGAATTTCCCGTACGCTCACCTGAAGGCGTTTCTCTCGCACCCCTTCAGCGTGATGCGCTACTTCTGCGGCGACATCACTCATGTGCAGGCGTTCGTGAATCGCCCCGGCTTCCGCCGCCGCGTCAACGACGTGATGCTCTCCTCGGTCTCGATCCACGTGAAGTTTGCCAACGACTCCGTGGGCTACCTACTGAGCCAGCGAGGCGACGCAACCTATGGACTGGGCGGCTGGTGGTCGCTGGAAGTGGCGGGGACACATGGCACCTTCTGCATTGAGAACTGCATCGAGAAGGTGACATTCTGGCCCGCTCCGGACCCGAAGGCGGCAGGCAGCGCCGAAAAGCCGGCGGGTGGCCCGGCAGATGGCCCGGTAGTGACGAGCTCCGGCCTGACGGACTTCAACCTCACCTTCGAGCTTCGAATCCACGGCTTCCTGGAGGACATTACCAACGGTGTGCCGCGCGAGAGTCTGCGGGCTTCTGGCCGGGACGCCCTGGCCGCCCTGGAGTACACGTGGGCGGTCATGGAGTCGTATGAGCTGGGCGGCGAGCTGGTGCGCCCCAATGCGCTCCCGCCGCTGCATGGCGACCCGCTCACGATGCCGGACTGACGCCCCGCACAGCCTTTGTGATAGGCTGCGTGATCAATTTGAAAGCCTACTTGAAAACGCCATTTTCAAGTAGGCTTTCAAGTAGCTTTTCAAGTAGAACCTCAGCCACCGTTCACCTGCGACCAGAACGCCGCCGGCGTGATCGTCCATACAACGTGTGGGTCCGTCGGGGATCGCCGCTCCTGACGGACAAGCCCGACCGCCTCGAGGAGCTGCATGTACGACCGCACGGTCGGCAAGGTAACGTGAACTAAGTTGGCGAGTGCCCGCGGCGGGAGAGCGCCGTGGGTCTTGAGCGCCAGGAGCAGATCCTGGAGTCGGTCCTGGCCAATCCGCTGTCGCAGAACGGAGAGTCGAGCGGCTACGTCTTCATCGTGTCGAGTGAGCGCCTCGTCGGGTTGCTTATACAAGATCACCCGCACGCTGCTCTCGCCCACCCGGTATTCGGGAGCGCGCAGCCCGTGTTTCTCCATCTCTTCAAACATTCGCTGGACGCCCTCGTTGAGCTCGCGGACGTATCCGGTCATCTCCGCGAGGACGCGCGCGATATGGGGGTTGCGCGAAAAGCGCGATTTTCGGATGGTCGCGACGCGCACCAGACCAGGCAGGCGTCCAGGGCTCTCGACCTCCAGTCGATCATCGAAGTCGCGAACGCGAACTCCGTCGCCCTGCAGACTGTACGAGCGATGGGTGACGGCATTGACGATGGCCTCCAACCACGCGAATTCGGGAAGAATCAGCACGGGGGCGAAC
>JBBRJW010000168.1:0-6288 GCA_038218705.1 Chthonomonadales bacterium
GTGTCTTTGCGCCGCGCCCGGTGCCCTCGGAAGCTCTGTTTCGGCGGCGTCCATCTGGAGCTTGATCGCGGTAAAGCCCTGCGCTACAGTATCGTGGAGTTCCTGCGCCATCCGGTTGCGCTCCGCGAGCCGCGACGTCTCCTGCTCAAGAACCAACTGTATAGCCTCCGTTCGCTTGCGCTCGGTGATATCGATCGACATACCGACGATGAAGCGGCGACCGTCGCGCAGCGTCCCCGGCGCCGAGGCGCTGAAGTTCCAGTAACGGGTCTCCCCGGCCCGCGTGCGAATGGGGAAATCTATATTGATTCTGCGCTGTTGGCCCTGGAATAACTCCTGCATATGCGCGCGTACCCCGCTGGCTCCCTCGCCATACGCGGCGTTTAGCCAGGTGTGGAAGGAGGGCATCTCGTCCTGTGTGTAGCCCGTTAACTCGGTCCAGGTGCGGCTAATCTGGAGGACCGCCCCGTCTTCGGCGTGCATAATGATCGGGATCGGCGCTTCCTCGATCGCGCGTCGGAACTGCTCCTCCGAGACGCGCAGAGCCTCTTCGGCAAGCTTGCGCTCGGTGATGTCGATAAAGGTCAGGACCACCCCGTCAATGCGATCCTCAAGGGTTCGGTAAGGCAGCAGACGGGCCAGAAACGTGCGTCCGCCGCTTTCAACTTCGCGCTCGCTGTGGGAGAGCGATGCCAGCACGTGTTGGGCATCTTCGTCAAAACACAGATAGTTGAGCTTATGCGTAATGTCGGAAAGCGGGCGTCCGATGTCGGTGGAGATGAGGTTGAACAACTCGCGAATGCGCGGCGTGAAGCGCTTTATGCACCGCTGCCGATCGAGGAAAATCGTACCGATCTCAGTTGAGGCCAACAGGTTCTGCAGGTCGCTATTGGAACGGCTGAGTTCCTCCATGTGGCTCTTGAGTTCCACGTTGACCGTGGTCAGCTCCTCGTTGGTGGCTTGCAGCTCTTCCTTGCTCGTCTCCAACTCTTCGGCCGTCGAGCGCATCTCCTCGTTCATGGATTGATGCTCTTCGTTGGCGGCTTTGAGTTCTTCCAGTGACGCTTCGTACTGTTCCACCGTCGCGCGCATCTGGTCCTGCTGATTCTCGATCCGGTCTTCCAGATGCCTTGTCCTCACGTCGGGCGCGGGGGGATTCTCCACTGGCCTGGCGTCGAGTTCGTTGAGGGTGTCGAACACGACCAGATAGAACTTTTCGGCCTCCGTTCCGGATGTAGGCCGCACATGCAGAATGACCTGGCGCGGCCCGGCTTCCATGTCCAGCAGGAGCGAATGCGTGGTGACCGGGAGGTGCTGATGGTCGGCGCGAAAGAGAGCCGTCCTGAGTTCGGATCGCAGACCCGGATGCACCACGCTCAGCAGATTGAGGGATGGCTCGCCTGTAATCCGTAAGAAGCGCATTGCGTGTTCGGAAAGATGCACAATGTCGTAATTAGCGTTGATGACCACCGAAGGCGGCGCGAACTGTTCCAGCAAGCTCAGGTGGAGATCACCATAAGAAGCGAGCCTGCGTTCGGCCGGGAGGACGACGGACGTTTTTGCGCTTACCGCCGCGAACGGGGGAAGCATAGGCGTTGGCGAAGCAGCCGGCAAAGGGAGAAGAGCAACGGGCGCGGCGGTCGCCAGGGCCGGAAGCTGCCAGCCCGCGCGCGGTGTCGTGCGGCGCACAAACAGCCGCTGGCCGCTGTCCAGAGGGGCGAACAGCGCATGGTCGGGAGGAACGCTTTCCGCACTGCCCAGCAAGAGCAGACCGCCGGGCTGCAGCGCAAAGTGAAACAGATCCAGCACGGCTGCCTGCGCTTCCGGCTTGAGGTAGATGAGCAGATTTCGACAGGTCACCAGGTCGAGGCGCGAAAAGGGGGAATTGCTTAGCAGGTTATGTACCGAGAAGAGGACCCGCTCCCGCAGCTCCCTGCTAATGCGGTAGCGTTCCTCGTCTTTGCGAAAGTACTGGCGCAGTTGCGCCGCGGACACGTCCGCCTCGATGGTGGAAGGATAGAGGCCGCAGCGTGCAGCCTGAATGGCGCCCTCATTCAGGTCAGTCGCGAACACCTGGAAGGTCGGAGGATCCTCCAGTCGGGCCGCCTGCTCTGCGAGAAGCATGGCGATGGAGTAAGCTTCTTCGCCCGTGGCGCACCCGGCAACCCAGACCCGTATCTGGTCGCTTCCCGCTTTGTCGGCAAAGAGTTGGGGCAGTTGCTTTTCCAGCGCGATAAAGGCTTCGGGATCGCGGAAAAAGTTGGTAACGCTGATGAGCAGGTCGTGCAGCAGGGCAGTGGCTTCCGTCGGATGCGTGCGCAGAAAGTCGAGATAGGCGGGAATAGTTTCCAGGAGGTTCACCTGCAGGCGGCGAGCAACGCGCCGCAGCAGAGTAGCTCGCTTGTAGTGCCTGAAATCATGCCCCGTCTGCGCGCGCACAAACTGCATTGCTTCGAGGAGCGCCTCTTCATCCGTATCGCTCGCTACCGTGCGAATGGTCAAGGGGCCCCCGGAATTACGGTCTTCGGTCTGGAGGTCCGCCTCACTGGGTGGCTCATCCGGGGGAACGTGCATCCTGACTTCGTTGGTGCGGAAGTCTAAGAGTTGGGGGATCATCCGGGCGACCGGCAGAACCCAATCGACCATGCCGGTGTTAATGGAGGCGCGGGGCATACTGTCGAATTCGGCTTCGGTTGGCTCCTGCGCGATCGTCAGTCCGCCCTGCTCCTTGATGTGCTTGATGCCGATCGCGCCGTCAGAGTTCGAACCGGAAAGTACGACCGCCATCGCACGGGGACCATAGTCGGCGGCGAGAGTGCGAAAGAAGAGGTCGATTGCGAGCCGTTTCCCAATGCCTTGCTGGGGTTCGACGAGTTCGATGCGGCCATTCTGGAGGGTCAGATGCTTGTTGGGCGAGATAACGTAGATGTGGTTGGGAGCGACAATCGTAGACTGCAGGACTTGCTCGACCGGCATAGCCGTGTGTGCCTGAAGCACCTGTGCAAGGTTACTCTCGTAGTGAGGCGATAAGTGCATTACAACGACAAAGGCCATACCGGTCTCGGCGGGCACGGTATCGAAGAATGTCTGCAGCGCCTGGATACCGCCTGCAGACGCTCCGATTCCGACCAGAGTAAACGAGGGAGCGAATGGTCCGGACGAGGTAACCTCGGCACGGGGCTGCGGGGCAGGCTTCTTTCTCATAGGAGCAATATCCTCGACACGATATCAAAATCGAGTTACGGTGGCGCCGGTATACGACGGGGGAGGGCGGGTTCCCTGCCAGCGGCGATCTGTGCGTTGAGCGTACCTGAACAACGCTGACTTTATGCGATAAGCTATTAAAGGCCAATTGCCGCACCGGACGGAATGTAAAGCAGATCCACTGCAAGTGAGACATACCGGACTGCGCCAAAAGCGGACGGGCAACAAGCGGGCCGTCCAAATACACGTGTCGGAGAAGAGCATATACCAAACATACGTTCGGTATGGCCGATTGACCGAGCAGAACTGAATAATTATTAGTATTTCTTAATAGTGCCCGCCAGGGGCCTCGGCCTTCATCGTGGCAGCTGTAACTCGGACAGCAGCCTTGCGGTGATAACCGCGTGCCCGGGAAAGATCCTGCCGTACTCTCTGAGCTGCTGCGACGTTCTATGGTCGCTAACGGAGGGCCTTCGACACGCGGGCCTTGATCTCGGCGAACGCAGCCTCTCCAATGGATGGAAGTGCGCCCGAGGTCGGCAGGTCCTGCGCAAGGGTAACCCAGGAGCGGCATCCAGTGTAGTCGGCCGTCATCGGCACTATAAGAGGCGCAGCGAGCTTGTAGACGCGCAGAAGCATAACATACAGGGGATCGTACGGATTGAAGTTGAAGCGCTGGCGGAGATAGGCACCGTTCCAGATGTGCAGATCCGCAAGCTGTGCGAGCTGCTCTTCGTCGCGAGCAGGGGCCACCAGCTCAACGGTGGCAGCAGTGTCGATCACCACCTGATCTGGCTCAGACGCTTGCGGTGCGACCCGGCCTGCCCACGGATCGCGCAGGAGCCCGGCATTCTGATGAACGTGGGTTCGTAGCAGGAAGAACTCGCTGTCATCGACCCGAAATACCCCGCCCTCCTCACGAATACCGCCCTTGCGGATCAGAAGGGACATCTGCCCGTCCCGCAGGGCGTTACAGGCGACTGCCCACTCTTTCAGCGCACGATCAAGCCGATCCCGCATGGTTGACCCCCACTTCCACGGATAGCCGTTACTGATCGCTCTGTGCCGCTGCCCAGGCCTGCAGCGCGAGCTTCTTCATAACCAGACTCTGCTCCCAGCGGTCGCTGAACTCGCGGCCATCCAGTGTAGTGATGGCATATCGAGGCGGGCCCAGCTCGCTCGCGAAAGGAAAGATATCTCCGGGCCCCGCCCCACGGAGCCAGTGGCGCATGGACTCCGTCCAGAGGCGAACGAAGAAATGAGCCGGGTCGCCCGAGCCATCGCCCACGTCCACCTGCACTGCTTCGCCATTGGAGATCCGTCCATGCAGATGCGACGTACGGTCCAACACCGGGGCCAGGCGATCGATCGCCCGCTCATCTGCCCATCCATAGAACTCGCCGGCGACCACAAGGTGCGACAGATCCCCCGTGAACCGAATGTCCGGCACGCGTTCGATCAGCTCGCGAATCTGAGGGAGGTTCTCGGTGTAGTTGTTGCGGTGAATCTCAACGAAGAAAGCAATTCCGGCATCGTTCGCGATCTCGCGACCTGTGCGACAGAGCTCCGCGGCAGCCTCTGCGCCAACGAAGGCGTCCGCAGGCTGTGCAAAAATGAAATCCGCGCCGAGGCGAAGTGCCCGCCTAACGGTCTGCCGTACGTCCTCTTGCGTGAAAGGGCGATGGCCCAGAGTGAGCCGAAGGCCATTGCGCGCCAGGGCCGCGCAGTGATCGGCTTCATCGTCATCGCTGAGCCAGCACTCCACGCCCTCAAACCCCGAGGCGCGAACCCGCGAGAACTTCTCATCGAGGCTCCACTCGTCCGGCCCGTTCATGGGCAGCGACCGAAGCGACCAGAGCGAGTGCTGCACCCTCAGGCGCGGAGGAGCGCCTGAGCCGTCGTTCAACCGGTCAAATCTGGCCATGTTAACCGCTCCTCTCTGCTCGGACCGCCCGGGTCCGAAGGACATCGCGCGCCATCTGTTCTGTTAAGGCCTGGAGTGAAGAAAAACGCTCCTCACCCCGCAAGCGCTCCAGGAATCGAATTGTAAGCGGTGCGCCATACAGATCCTCCTGGAAGTCGAGCAGGTACGTCTCAATGGTCCGGTCGACTCCACCCACGGTGGGCCGAACGCCAATACTGCACGCGCCGCCGAAGATGCGGCCGTCAGCAAGGATGGCATCGACCGCGTAGATGCCATTGGAAGGCACCGTCAGGCCCTCGATGGGAGCGAGATTTGCGGTCGGATACCCGAGGGTTCTCCCCAGCCTCTCCCCGTCGACCACCACGCCTTCCAGCAGGAATGGGTGACCCAGCGCTCGCTCCGCTCGCGCAATGTCGCCCTGCCGGAGATAGTCCCGAATCTGCGTGCTCGAAACCCGCTCGCCCTCCATGAGGACGGGGGCAACTGCGTGCACCGCAAAGCCCTGCTCCGACTGCCTCGCAAGAAGAAAATCCAGGTCCCCGGCACGGTTCCGCCCGAAACAGAAGTCCCGTCCTTCTACGATGGATAGGGCCTTCAAGCGCCCCTTGAGTATTTCGCGCAGGAACGACTCCGGGTCCATCGCCGCCAGCGGCCGTTCGAACCGCGCTACCACAAGGAGGTCTGCACCGATCTCGGAGATGAGCTCGTTCCGGTATCTGGACGATGCGAGCCTGCCAGGCGCATGCTCGGGATGGAGAAGCTCTGCCGGGTGCCGATCAAACGTGAACACCACCGCTGGCCGACCGTTCGCCCGTGCATCCGCGACTGCCCCGGCAATGATGGCCCGGTGTCCCAGATGCACGCCGTCAAACGTGCCGATCGCGACCGTGGACCCGGAAAGAGCCCCATCCAGCGACTCGATACCGTCGATGATATCCATCACTGCATCAACACTTTCACCGGCTGGGCCAGACCGCCCTGCAGCCGGGCGACCGCCACGGCCTCGCCCAGACACTCGACCAGAGCCAGTGCGCCCTCTGCGGCGGCGGCGTACTCCGCTGCTGCCGCCTGTCCGTTCCGAAATCGCGCCAGTTCGTCATCGCGAAGCTCGATCCGCGGCCAGTGCGCCAGTGCTTTCAGAGGGCTCACCACACTCCGGG
>JBBRJW010000169.1:0-6287 GCA_038218705.1 Chthonomonadales bacterium
GGTAGTGCCAGTCCGGCTGATCGCCCCAGACGGTGACGGGGCGCTCGGCGAAGCAGGCGGAGCGCATTTTGGTCTGATGGAAGCGCCGCCCGACGCCGAATTCATCCCGCTCGCAACGTTCTCCGCCTCCCTGTGACCGTCCCCTCGGACTGCCAATGGTCGGCCCGCTGCTTTGACAGCACGTCGCCACGGGTGGTATACTATGAACCGCTGGTTGCGGGAGCCCCCACCCTCGTATCGAACATGGAGTGATGTCCGAGTTGGTCTAAGGAGCACGACTGGAAATCGTGTAATGGTCAAAAGCCATTCGAGGGTTCGAATCCCTCTCACTCCGTATCCAGGATCTGGCGCCTGACGGCGCAACCGGGGGCGGGCGGGACGCGATCCCGCCCGCCCCCGAGTATTATCCCGGTTGAAATCCGTCCACCAATCACCCGGTTGCTTCACATCCGGACCGGAGGGTCCTTGGGTCTTCGCAATCTAACCCGCATATCCCCGCGCGTTGTCGCGCGCTTGCTCGTTATCTCGACTTGCATGGTCGGCGTCTACTTTTTCGGCGCTGGCGCGGCTTTCTATGCCCGTATGCGTTCGCTCAGTGCCCGCGAAAGCGTACACTCCTATCCAATGGTCGCCACTCCTCGGGCGGAGCGCGTCATGGTTTTCGCTCCTCATTGTGACGACGAGACCCTTGGGTGTGCCGGGCTTATTCTGCAGACACTCCGAAATGGCGGCACGGTCCGCACAGTAATGGTCACAAATGGCGATGGATTCCGAACGGCGGTCGAGCAGAATTCCCGCTCCCTCCACGTCGGCCCAACAGACTACGTGCGGTTTGCAGGGCTCAGGCAGAGCGAATCGATGTCCGCTCTCAGCTCTCTTGGCCTTCCGAAGCACGACACCCGCTTCTTTGGTTATCCCGACCGGGGCCTCTCGGATCTCTGGAACGAACACTGGCCGGAGAGTGACCCCTATCGGTCAGGATATACGAACTGTACTCGCTCCCCCTATGAGATGACCTACGATAGCCGGTCCACGTACTGCGGCGCGGACCTGCTGGCCGACATCAAGACCACGCTGCGTCAGTTTCGCCCTGACCTGGTTACGGTCACCCACCCGTCGGACGATCATCCCGATCACGCCGCCGCATCGGCATTTGTGACTCGCGCGCTCACAGAGCTGCGGGCTGACCCGGCCGACCGGGCATGGGCCTCGCGCACTCGGCTCCGCTACTACCTGATACACCGGGGCGACTGGCCGCAGCCACAGGGCGACCATCGAAGTGCGCCGCTCGCTCCACCGGTAGCCATGACGAACACGGATTCGCGCTGGTCCGCGCTGGCCCTCGCCCCGGCAGAGGTGGCCTCTAAATCGCGGGCGATCGAGCGGTATCCCAGCCAGACCCGCCTCATGCGCGGGTTCCTGATCGCATTCGCACGGACAAACGAGCTATATGCCCAGGTGGATTCCTCGGCGCTTCAGCTGCTTCCGAAATCTGCTGGCGACTCGTGGGACGATCGGCCGCCGGTCCTTCTCGACCCGGTTCGCGACGACGTGCTTCGTGACCTCCAGGGCGGAGCGGATATAAGATCGTGCTATGCGCGGGTAAGAGGTGATCGGCTGGAGCTGAGAATCGGCTTTCGGCAGCCAGTAAGCGCTCGCTTCCGGTATCGGGTGCGAATTCGCCCGTTTGCCGATTTAGGATCCACGCCGGCGCGCGCCATTGTGGTGTCCGTCGGATCCGGCCGTGTCGATGCGGCTCCACACGGAAGCGCCGCCCAGCTCGCAGCCCGCTCCGTTCGCATCTCGATTCCGTGGAGCAGCATCTGTGAGGATTTGCCGGGTGGCTCTGCCGCCTGGCTCGCTCTTGCGGTGGATACCTCGCTCGGAGGTGTGACAATCGATAGCTCAGGCGTGCGCTTTCTGCAGGTTCAGAGGCAGTAGCGCCATCATGAGCAGTGGAGAGCCTTACCGGCGACGAGTTGGCATCCTCGGGGGGACGTTTGATCCGATCCACCTGGGCCATCTCTTTATCGCAGAGGAGGCGCGCGTTCAGCTTTCGCTGGAGAAGATCGTCTTCCTCCCGAACGGGTCGCCACCCCACAAGGCAGCATTCGCGGCCGCTGCGGATCGCCACGCGATGGTGCTTGCCGCGCTCGCGTCGAACGACCGATTCGAGTGCCTCGATCTGGAACTCCGTGGCCCGGGGCCGTCGTACACGGTAGAGACTCTGCGGGCCATGCGAGCCGATTGCCCGGACGACGAGCTGTTCTACATCACGGGCGCGGATGCCGTGGCAGAGATATCAACGTGGCGGAGCCCGGACGAGGTTGTTGAGCTGGCGCAATTCGTCGCCGCGACGCGGCCCGGGTGCGACTGGCTGACGCTCATGGAACGGATCCCGAGACGGTATCATCCTCGGATCCATCGGCTGGATTGCCTTGCCCTCGATATCTCATCGACGGATATTCGGGAGCGCGTGGCCACCGGGCGTTCGGCGCGCTACCTGACGCCCGACTCAGTACTTTGCTATATCGAGCGACACGGGCTCTACTCCCGCGCGGCGGCCCATGAGACCACTCCGGCGCCCGTGGCCGACCCGATCAGAGAGAGGAACATCATTGACTGAAGATTCGAACCTGAGTGCCGACGACCGCTACGACGAGAGCGAGCCGCTTCCAGAGGCGTTTGAAGAGGAGCAGTTCGAGCTGGTCGAGCCCGGAGTTGAGGAGCACTCTGCCGAAGATGACTTCGACCCCGATTCGGAGGAGAAAGCCCGGCTGGCCGCCTCAGCCGCCGACGCAGTACGTGCGGGCGACATCGTGATTCTGGATCTGCGTGAGCTGACGATCATCGCAGATTTCTTTCTGGTGTGTACCGGAAAGTCATCGATCCAGATCCGGGCGATCGCGGACCGAATTGAGGAGAGAATGCGCGAGGAAGGATACCGCAAACTTCGCGTGGAAGGGTATCAGGAGGCCACCTGGATCCTGCTCGACTATGGTGACGTGGTCATGCATGTAATGGCCGAAGAGCAGCGTGCATTCTACGGCCTCGAGCAGTTCTGGGAGAGCGCGCCTCGTCTCGAGGTTGACTTCGTGCGGGAGCCAACAACGCTCTCGCACAGCATGCTGCCGTCGTAGGCAGCGCGGGAGGCATTCCCAATGAGTCCGTCTGACCCGAACTCCCAGCAGACGTTCGCAGCAGCGCCGGGCGACGTCACCGCCGCACTGCCCGGCACTGGACCTCAGCGACCGGGGACGGGCGCAATCGTCGCTGAGCCCACGAAGGAGATTCGGCCGGGGGGCTCTTCTTCCGCTGACGAGAGCGCTGCCGCGATCGTCGCACGCAGGGCCGAGCTTCAGCGCGAGCTCGCCAGAATGGGTGTCTCCGCTGAGGAGGCGCGCCGACTGCTGGAAGTGAATACCGCGCCTACGGCACTCTCCGCGGCGGCAGCGCCACAACCTAAGTCGGGTCCGCCTACTGTCGATTCACTCCACGCGTTCGCGGCGACGCTTCAGGGCAAGGCCGCCGCGTCGGCCCGATCGGAGCCCGTGGCGACACTTGCTCTACCCGAGTTTCGCGAGTCGACCCAGCAAGAGATCCGCATGAGTGAAGCGCTTCTCCGCGACGCGGCGCTTCTCCGCCGCAGGGAGAACTACAAAAGTGCCGAGCAGAAGTGCCTCGAGGCACTGAATCTCTGCCCAAAAGATGCGCCTGGTCTCGATCTCCTGGGGGATATTTATCAGGGGATTGCGCGCACTAACGAAGCCCTCGCCTGCTACAAGCGGGCACTCGAGGCCGATCCCACCCGCGCAGCTTCCGAAAGGAAGTATGCGGACCTGCTAATGAGGCAGCAGAGTTACACCGGCTTCGACCCCGAAGCCGTTGCTCCGAACTCTCTCGCCTCTCTGCTGCTCTCCGCCCTTCTTCCAGGCGCAGGACAGTTCGCCACCGGTCAGACCGGGAAGGGACTGCTCTTTATCGCACTGGACCTCATAGCAGCCTGGCTGCTGGCATACTCTCCGTGGGGCTTCTCCGGCGCACAGGAGCACCACGGTATCAGCGGCTCCCTCATCGCGTGCGTAAGCTTTGCCGGAGTTGTTTACGTTGCAGCGCTAGCCGATGCATCGGCTGCGGCAAAGCGCAACCGCATCCTCTAGCCATTCCCTTACAGCGAATCGGTGAGGCGCGAGAACACCCTCAATGCATTTGCGGTCGTCAGACGCGCGATTTCGCTCAGCTCCAGGCCGCGGAGCTCCGCAAGCCTCTCGGCTACGAGCCTCGTGTAAGCAGGTTCGTTCTGCTCACCACGGTGCGGAGTGGGCGCCAGGTATGGCGCATCGGTTTCGAGCAGGAGCGACTCCAGCGGCGCGTCGGCGGCGGCGCTCCTTACGTTGGCAGCATTCTTGAACGTAAGCGTCCCGCCGATACCGAGAGCGAGCCCGATAGCGACGGTCTGTTGAGAGTGTGCTGCCGTCCCTGCCCAGCAGTGCATTACGCCGCCCAGGTCGCCAGCCCCCTCGTCCGCCAGGATTGCCAGTGTATCGGCGTACGCCTCTCGACAGTGAATCACCACTGGTAACTCGCACTCCCGAGCAACCCGAATCTGCGCCCGAAAGGCGCGCTCCTGCAGGTCGCGCGGGGAGAGGTCCCGGTAGTAGTCCAGTCCGATCTCCCCGATGGCAGCCACCCTTGGATGCTGAGCGAGGCGCACCAGTTCAGCCTCCGCCTCAGGCCCAAATTCCGCGGCGTCATGCGGATGGACGCCGATAACGGCCCAGCAATCCCCAATCCCCTCCTCCGCGATTTCGACGGCCTGGAGGCTGCTGGCCATGTTGAATCCTACGTTCACGATGGTGGTAACGCCCGCCTCTCGCGCCCGGTCGATAAGCGCCGCGCGAGCCTCGTAGAGGCGCTCGTGGTTAAGATGGCAGTGTGTATCAATAATCCTCAACGTCAATTCATCTCCTCAAGTTTGAATCGAACTGTAAGCCGGTACCTGGCCAGGGAGGCGCAAAGAGAGGCGACTCCCCAATCGAGGAGTCGCCTCTCTGTACATCGCTCTGCATCCACGGATCAGGCAGCCTGCGCCTGCGCGTTCGGCACTGTCGCAGCACGTGTCCGCGCTGTTCGCCGCTCCGGTGGCGCCGCTCCACTCATCAGCTTGCGAAGCAATGTCCGGCCCCGATGAATGCGCGAGCGTACGGTACCGATCGAGGAGCGCATGATTACCGCGATCTCCTCATAGCTCTTGCCCTCTACGTCGCATAGGAGCACCGCTACGCGGAATACTTCAGGGAGCGCATTAACGGCCGCCTGAAGGCGCTCGTCCATAACGGTGTCCATCAGATCGCGCTCAGGGTTGGCATCGTTGTCCGCAATCTGAAGCAGGAGGTTATCCTCTTCCCCCGATTCCCCGACTGGCTGATCTAGGGAGAGAGGCTTCTGCTTCGGCTTTCGCCGCATCAGATCGATAAACAGGTTTGAAAGAATCCGGAAAAACCAGCTTTCGAATGGAAGCTGCCGGTTATAAGTTCCAAACGATCGGTAAGCGCGCAGGTAGGCCTCCTGCGTAAGATCTTCCGCGTCGTCCCGGTTCCCGGTCATACGATAGGCGATATTGTAAGCCTGCCGCTGGGTTCGTGCAACAAGCGTTTCGAACTCAGCATGGTCAACTGCAAATGGTGCGCTGCCCGTTGTGGTGACATCCGAACTCATGAACTGCCTCCCCTGCGCGCGAAGCCATCGAAGCTCCGCGCCAATCCCTCCACCTCGTGGTCGATTCGGGAATCCTGTTTCAGCCTGGAAACATAGTTCTTATAGAGACCGTTCCCGGCCAACAATGTAACGGTCTATTTATCGAAAATCGCGACCGGGCCATGTATTTCACCGATTCACGTGCCGCAGAGAGCTCAAAATGGGTCCTCTGTTTATTAGACGGGTCCGCGCCGCCGATAGTGTCAAACCTTTCGGATCAGTTTCAGCGCGGCTCGAAAACCCGATGTAAGGGGCTCGAGGCTCCGCTGCGTCCGTGCGAGCAGCATTAGCCCTTCGACAAGTGCGAGAAGAAAGCGGGACAATTCGTCGGGCGAGACGTCGTCCCGGATGGATTGCTCGAGCGCTCCGGCTTCAACACACTGATGAAGAGCGGCGCAAACTTCCTCAAAGAACGCACAGATGCGCTTCCGAAACAGCTCGTCACGGTCGGATCCCTGCCCGCTCGGCAGCGACGCTGCGAAGTTGCCGAATGGACATCCGCCAGTCTGCAGCAGCCTCTCCTGCACCGT
>JBBRJW010000170.1:0-6252 GCA_038218705.1 Chthonomonadales bacterium
GTCGCCCTCACGGTGAAGAACCCGAAGGGCACCGCTCGCCGCACACTCACGATCATCGGTGGTGACCACAAGCTGGCACAGACTCCTCCCATGGGATGGAACTCGTGGAACGTCTGGGCCGGCGCGGTGGACGATGGCAAGGTGCGCGCTGCCGCCAACGACATGATCCGGAGCGGGCTTGCCAGTCACGGTTTTAACTATGTTAACATCGACGACTGCTGGGAGGCTGGCCGCAGCGCAACGGGCGAGATTGAAACCAATAGCAAATTCCCTAGCATGAACGCGCTCACGGACTACGTGCATAGCCTCGGCCTCCATGTTGGCCTCTACTCTTCGCCCGGGCCAAAGACCTGCGGGGGATTCACCGCAAGCTACCAGCATGAGGACCAGGACGCTGCGACCTGGGCGAAGTGGGGTTTCGACTACATTAAGTACGACTGGTGCTCTTATGAGGGTGTTGCTTCTGGAGCCGGCCTGGAGCGCCTGCAGAAGCCGTACAGAGTTCTCCGCCAGGCGCTCGACAAGACCAATCGGGACATCGTCTACTCTTTCTGTCAGTATGGAATGGGTGACGTCTGGAAGTGGGGCACCGAGTTTGGCGGCAACTGCTGGCGCACGACGGGCGACATCAACGACAGTTGGGGAAGCCTTCACTCTATCTACGCGAGCCAGAATGGCCACGAGAAATTCATTACGCCAGGCCACTGGAACGACCCCGATATGCTCGTGGTGGGCCGCGTGGGTTGGGGCCCGAGCCTCCATCCGAGCCGCCTCACTCCCAACGAGCAGATCCTCCACATCTCCATGTGGTGTCTTCTCTCCTCGCCTCTGCTGATCGGGTGCGACATGACGCAGATGGATCAGTTCACGTTCGACCTCCTCTCTAACGACGAGGCGCTGGACATGAACCAGGATCCGCTCGGCAAGCCTGCGGGGCGAATCTCCCGTGTCGGCGAGCTCGACGTATGGGCCCGCCCGCTATTCGATGGCGCCAAGGGCGTGGGGCTTGTGAACGGAAGTCCTGAGGACGCCACGATCACCGTGAAGTTCAGCGACCTTGGTCTGAAGGGGAGCCAGCCGGTACGCGATTGCTGGCTGCACAAGGACCTCGGAGCGATGACCGATAGCTACTCCGTGGTGGTGCCGGCGCACGGCTGCGTGCTCCTTAAGATCGGCAAGGCGCGCCGCACCGACTGATCGGGGCGACGCGAACATGAATGGAGTGCGGCCCGGAGTCCAACGGGCTGCGGGCCGCACTCTCACTTCGATTCCGCGAGATCGATCCGCTCGCTCGACCGCGCCCCTTCTGACGATCTATCTGCTTTCAGACTTCAGCCGAGCCCTCGCGTCTCCCCAGTGAGTACGGCCGCTGCCGTGCGATGGATGACCGGTCTGGAGCCAGCTGAACCCTAATTAAGCCTATTCGTTTCTCGGTCTTGCGCTTCGGCTTTATGAGTTTGCCCTAAACCGAACGAGAGCAATCGCCGAAGAATACGAATACAGCCATTGTCGGCTCGCTCATCTCCCCTTTCACCCGGCCTTGTTATCCTGCACAACGATGATCTGGGGCTTCCGGGCCAGCCGCTTCTCGGTCGAGTAACTCAGATTCAATGCTTCAATGTCAGGATTGCGATAGGAGGGCTCAGAAATGTTCCTGCTACACCGGTGTCTCCACGCGGCAGCTATCCCTGTTCTGCTGGTTCTGCTGCTGTTCGGACACGCCACCGGTCCCGCAATATCACAGCCTGCCGCACGGGAGATCAGCGCAAGATGCCAGCGTGACCTGGCACAGCGACTCTCCATACCGGCAGGGGAAGTCTCCGTCAAGAGGGCGGAGCGCACCGTATGGAGGGATGCTTCCCTCGGTTACTCGCGTCCTGGCAAGATGTACGCCCAGGTGTTAACGCCAGGCTGGAGAGTTGTTCTCACGGCCCGGCACGCCGATTATCTCTATCACACCAGCGACCGTGAATATCAGTACGGTGGTCCACTGCAGCTTGCGCTCGCCAGTGCGCTCTACCTGGCCCCTGTCCCGGACGAGCCAAACTTCAATGGTAATCTGATGCAGATATCGCTGACAGGCACGAACCCCGCTGTGCTGCTGGAGCGCGTAACCGCGTTCTATCCGCAGGAAAATGGCTCCGTAATTGCGAAACGTCGGGTGTCACGATCTGGCCACGAGCTGATCTACCTTGCGCCAGGCCTCCACAGGAAACCTGTTACCCTCGGAGGAGCGTTCGACTTCGGTGCGGCTTCGATAAGCCCGGTGGGAAAACTGGCCGTCTATACGAGGCGAGCTCTGGGCACGAAGTGGGGCGTGTGGGTTGGTGACGTGGCGCCCATGAGCAGCGGCACTATGAACGTGCTGCCGCTGCCCGACGGAGCTACCCCCGATCGATTGGCCTGGGAGAACGGTCAGTTGTACGCAATCGTGCGGCGCGACCAGCAGCCCGAGATGCTTGTGATAAACACGCTTGAGGGTAATCCAATCTGGAAGAAACCGACTTCCCGCAGGTTTCCGGGGGAGCCATCCCTCATGATGAACAAGTCGGAGTCGCTGGCTGCCTATGTGGATCAGAAGAACGGCGTGCCTTCGACCCGAGTGGTGATCGAGTGGTTTACAGGAACTCAAAACGAGATCACGACGATTCCTGGCTTTAAGGTCAGTCGTACCTTGCTGGGACCCGTAGGAGGGTTCGCCTTCCTTAACGGCACAAAGGGAGGCAAACAGGTTGTCTACGTTGTGGACCTGGGGACGAAAGAGGCCATCAGCTTCGCTCCGAGTGCCGACGTGATGGCCGAACCGTTTGCCGGTCCGCTTGCGAGAGCCGAGGAGGGCGCACGAGCGACGAGGTAGTGCCGCAGGTGTCCGTGCTGCCAGGGACAGCGGACGACGTGGCTCGCCTCTCAGGCCGATGTGAACGATCGGCCTACCGCTGGCCTGGTGATCAGGTCAAGACTCAGTGCGGCCGGAAGCTCAACGAGCTACCGGCCGCACTTGTGTCGATCCGCCATTGGCCTGCCTCCCGTACGTCTGAAAGCTCATGGAGTGGGGAGGGAGCAGGGCGGGCCCACGCGCCCCGCCCGCGCGGCCGGTGCAGCCGGCGCAGCTAGCCCGCGGCGATGCGGCGAAACGACGCGCACCCCGCAAGGAACGCACAGCCCAGGCAGGCGAGGAATAGGCCGAGGCGGTAACTTGCCGGCTCGTAGCGGAACGCGATGCGATGACGCCCGGCGGGTACAGCCACCGCGCGGAAAACCGGCGCTTCCACGGCCCGGTGAATGGGGAGCGCAGCGCCGTCGAGGGTCGAACGCCAGCCGGGGTAGTACTGGTCGGCGAGGCGGAGAGTGGCCGGCACGGGGGCGTCGACAGTGAGAGCCACGCGGGTTGGACCATCCTCCAGGTAGGTCACCGGCGGCATTGCGGGCGCCCCGCCGGGCACGGAGGGCAGGAGCACTGCCCGAGGTGCGCCATTTGGCAGCGGGAAGACGTCCATTCCGGGATCGCCTGTGCTGAGCGGCATGTTTTGGCCGATAGGCGGAGTATAGCTGCTGGCTTCGTGAAGGGGCGTCGCCACTGCGAAACGCGCGCCCGTGAGGGCGACCTCGGGGAGATTCGGGTTCTGCAGGAAGACCATGTTGCCCACTTCCGGCGGGCTGGCATCGCGCAGGCCGGCACGGTTTGCGACGGAGAAGGTATTGGCAAACTGCTTGTACTGCCCGGTCAGGAGCGAGTCGTAGCCCTGTACATCCCGCAGGTGATAGACCATGCCGCAGTTGGGAGGAAGGACCACCTCGGGCGCCACATAGAGGCTCCAGTGGCGATTAACCGGGAAGATGCGGTCGTGGCCGGCGCTGGCGCGCAGGAAGCTCGTCCCGGGCATTTCGGGGTAGAGCGCCTCGCGGGATGCCGTGGGGTTCTGCGAGAAGCCAACGAGAAAGAGGTCGAGAAGGCTCATGGCGAGCGCGGCGCCGCTGAGGAATCCCGAGAACGGGACCGACCGGCCGACTACGGTGGGGCTGGCGAGTGCGGCCGTGATCGGTTCCGCTCCCGGCGCAGGGCCTTCCTCTGTAAGGAGCGGGGCGGGTGCGGGCGCGAGCAGCTCCTCCGTGGCTGCCGCCCCGGCCTCACCAGATGGGCCTGACAGTGTCGACGAAGCTGCCACTTCGAGCGGAGGAACCGGACGCGACTGGTGAGCCCGATGGCCCCGACCGGCGAGCCAGGCGAGCAGCAACGCCTGGACCGCAAAGAGCGGCAGGCGGATCCAGTCCGCGGGAATGCGGCCGAAGGCCTCCCCCAGACCCGGCACGTCGCGCATCCCGGCGATGCCTGCGGATACGGCCTGTGCCGTCTGGCTGAGGCCGATGGCGAGCAGCAGCAGGGCGACCGCGGCCGTGGCTGCGATCTGGCGGACAGTGGGAGGATCGCGCAGAACGCGGTCGAGGCCAAGGCCGCCGAGCACAGCGCAGGCGAAGGCCCAGAGTACGAGGCACCTGGCAGGCGAACCCGACTGCCCGAAGCCAGGAACGCCGTAGTAGAAGAGCGCATTGACCGGGGAGCCGAGCGCAACCAGCATTGCGAGAAGTGCGAGCAGTGTGAAGAAGAGCAGCACCCGATCCCTGCGCCTGGATGCTATCATCTGGATCGGGGCGAGGAGCGCGAAGAAGAGCGGAATAATCCCGATGTAGAGGGCGGTCTCAGCGGCGTTATGTCGGACGGCGACCGCCCCGCCGGGAATCCGCTTGACATAGTAGTTCCAGTAGGGGTCGTCGGGATCGGTATCGCTCCCGAAGAGGCCGGGCAGCCCGAGGGTGGCCAGACTATGGGGCGGCAGCGCATATTCGCTATAGGCGGCATATCCGGCCGCGCTCGGCTTGCCGACCCGATGCGACTGTCGCGAGAGCTCCAATGCCGGAAGCAGTTGCGGGCTCACGAGAAGCAGCCCGACACCGGATGCGCCGAGGAGGAGGGCCAGACCCCGCACTCTCTCGCCCAGCGCCGCGCTCCCTGTCAGCAGATGTCCGATTGCCCAGAGCGAAGCGGCCAGCAGTCCGTAGAAGGCGATCTGCAGGTGGCCGGCCAGGAGCATGCATCCAACGGCGGCGGCGAGGCCGCACGCTGCGCCGACGCGACTGGGCTCAGGGGGCGCCGCGGCGGGTGGCGGCTCGCTGTCCGGTTCGCCATCCGTTGTCGACGTGCCGCGAGACACAGCGCGAGCGGGGCGACAGATGCGGCGCACGAGCAGGAGCACCAGTGGAATCCAGCAGGAGGTGGAGAGAAACGTTGGGAGCTGCAGCCACGCAACCTGCCAGGCGGAGAACGCGAAGATGGCCCCCGCGAACAGTGCGGGCCGCGAACGGCTGCCAAGCTCGCGAAGCAGGAGGTACGTGAACCACCCGGCCAACGTAAGGTGTAATGCCGCGCTCAGTGCAAAAGCACGGGCAGGGTCGGGCATCAGCCAGAAGAGCAGATTGCCAGGGTAGAAGACGGCCGACTGACTGTTGGCCACGAAGGGCGTTCCGCAGAACTGCCAGGGGTTCCAGAGGGGAACGATTCCAGCACGAATCGACTCAGCGGCGAACTTGCGCCAGGGGTAGAACTGGCCGATCGCGTCCCACCGAAGCGCGTTCCAGTGCGTGCCCGGGGAGCTCGCCATGGCCCGCCAGGGACTGACGAGCCGGAGCAGTCCGGCAGGAAGAAAGACATCGCCTCCGAGCAGCGAACGGCAGAGGAAGAGAAGGGCAAGAAGTCCGAAGAAGAGCAAGGCCGCGCGGCTGCTCATCTCTGTCTGGGGGGCTGGGCGGTGCCCGTTGCGGTGGGCAGCGCGGTTGGGCATGAACTCGTTTGCGCCGGGAGGCAGCCTCACGCGGGTTCCGCGAGAAACACCATACTGTCGAGGGCGCGCTGATTATTCGGCTCGCGGCGCAGCACCTCTTGAAACTCCATGCGCGCTTCGTCGTACATGCCGAGCATCGTGTAGGTCAGGGCGAGATCGTTTCGAATGTCGTTCCGGGCGGGCGCGAGCGTAACACCGTGCTTCAGCTCATCGATCGATTCGTCAAACAACCCTGTGAACCCATAAACAAGTCCAAGTTGGTGGTGCGCGTCGCACGAGTTCGGGTCTTCGCCGAGGATGATCTGGAACTCAGCAACCGCCTCTTCGTAGCAGCCGTCGGTCTTCAATGCGATGCCCCGCTCCAGGTGCGGATTGCAATAACTAGTCATCGGTTGAATTCCCCTGTGGATCTCAT
>JBBRJW010000171.1:0-6238 GCA_038218705.1 Chthonomonadales bacterium
CAATCAGAACGCCCGCCACCCCGATCGTAAGGTGCTCGACCGCGGGGTTGGTGGCGAGCTCACTGATTCCGGCGGCCCGCACGAAGAGCGCAGGCACGAGAAGTGAAACGACCGCCATTCCAAGCATGGAGGAGTGACTCTGGGCAACATTCTTATTGAAGAGCTGAATCTTGTGCCGGAGCCCGCCCAGGAGGACTGACAGCCCGAGGACGAGCAGAACGTTTCCAATAACCGAGCCGATCAGCGATGCTTTGACCACTTCGGCCTGGCCGTTCTGCAGGGCGACCACGGCAATGATCAGCTCCGTAGCGTTGCCGAATGTCGCATTCATCAGTCCGCCGATGCCCGGTCCCCGATACTTGGTGAGCTCCTCCGTTGCCGTGCCCATGAAGCCCGCAAGCGGAACAATTGCGAGGCAGGCGGCCGCGAAGGTCAACCCGTCGGAGACATGCATAAAATGGAACAGAATGCTGATCGGCACGAAGATCAGCATCGCAAACATCCAGCGCATGGGCGCGTTTCCTTCCCAGGTCGCCCGCGCGAGCGACTGGATTCACTTCGCCGCGGGCCGAGCTGACTCCTGCCGCGGGAGCCCGCCCGCCGGGGCTCAGTCACAGATGAGCCTTGTAATGGTTCAGTGCCGGCGTTCCGGTGTGCGGGGACGCTCCGCCCTCTGCCCGAGATGTGGGTCTCCCGGTGGTGGTGTTGAGGAGATCGATTGTGCGAGGTACAACAGAGTGATCCAATCGTGTCTCAGGAGGGAAGGCTAACATGGCGTGGCGCGCGGGAGTGCTTACGGTGAGCGACGGCTGCTCGCGGGGCGAGCGCGAGGATACCTCCGGCCCGGTGGCCGCGCAGATGCTGCGTGACGCGGGTTTCGAGCTCACTACGCAGGGCCTTGTGCCGGATGAGCCCGCCGTCATCGAGGAGCTGCTGCGGGCCTGGACCGCAGGGCGGTGCGACCTGGTGATAACCACCGGTGGCACCGGATTCGCTCCGCGCGATGTCACGCCCGAGGCGACCCGGTGCGTAATCGAGCGCGAAGCCCCCGGGCTCGCGGAGCTTCTCCGCTGGACCGGGTACCAGAAGCTTCACCGTGCGGTGCTTTCCAGGGGCGTTGCAGGCATCCGCGGCCGCAGCCTCATCATCAACCTGCCAGGCAGTGTCGGTGGGGTGCGCGACGGATTAGAGACTCTGATGCCCCTGCTCGATCACGCCCTCTCCGTGCTCACCGAGAAGCCGGTCGATCATACTCTGGACCGGGCATGCCCCGCGCCGCTACCGGTGGACTCTCCCCCTGTCACGATCACCGCACTCGAGACCAACCTTGATGATCTCTCGCCGGAGCACTACGAGCTGCTCATGGAGCGCTGCTTCGCCGCCGGCGCACTCGACGTGTTTCTGACGCCCATCCAGATGAAGAAGTCACGGCCCGCGACGCTGCTCACTCTCCTCGCCCCTCCCGAGCGGGCAGAGGCACTGGCGGATCTGCTGTTTGCCGAGACCAGCACGTTTGGTATCCGCTCTCACGTCCTGGAGCGGCGTGTCCTTGAACGCAAGTGGACACCGGTCGAGACGACCTATGGAGTCATCCGCGTAAAAGTAGGCCGCTGGAAGGGTATCGAGACTACGGCTTCGCCGGAGTACGCCGACGTAAGGGCAGCGGCCTCCCTGCACAACGTTCCGCTCAAGCGCGTCTACGCCGCAGCGCAGCTTGCCTATGAAGCTCTCTCGGCGACGCCCGCAGATACGTCCGCCAGCTGATGAGCGAGGATTTGCGTGGCTATTGCGGAGGAACCGAACCGCATGGCGGCGAACAAGCCCGGGAGAATGGCTCCGCGAATTCACTCGGCGGCGCCTCGACACCCTTTTGAGGAGGAATTCGCGTGAGCCAGTCCCGAGTTCAGGCCAGACCTGATGCAAAGTATGTGGTGGGGATCGATCTGGGCGGCACCAATGTACGCGCCGCCGTGCTGGACCGCAACGAGAAGTCGCTCGCACGCGCCGAGAACCCTTCGGACGCAAAAGCCGGCGTGGGGCGAACGGTAAGCCGCATCGGCGAAGTGGTACGGGCCGCCGTGGCGAAGGCGGGCATCCAGCTCGCCGAGATCGGCGCAATCGGTATCGCGGTTCCCGGCCACATCAACGTCCCGGAAGGCAAGATCGTCTGGGCGCCGAATTTCGGCGACTATGTCGACAGCCTCTATACCCCCTACAAGAACATTCCGCTGCGTGATCTGGTCGAGGCCGAGCTCGGCCTCGCCATGGTGATGGACAACGATGCCAACGTCGCAGCGCTCGGCGAGTTCCGCTATGGTGCGGGCAGGGGAACGCGCCATCTGGTGATGTTCACCCTCGGTACCGGCATCGGCGGCGGCATCATCATTGAAGGCGAGGTTCTCCGCGGATCTACGGGAGGCGCGGCCGAAGTGGGCCACATTATCATCGCGGACGGCCAGGGCGGCAGCGCGAATGGCGCGCACGGTCGGCTCGAGTCGCTGGCCGGGCGCGATCCCATCATTGAGCGCGCCACCCTGCGGATGGAGTCCGGGCGAGCCACGAGCCTGTGGGACATTGTCACAACGACGGATGCCCTGCAGCAGATCCTGACGCCGGCGCTGATCGATAAGGCGGCTGAAGCCGGCGATGCGCTCGCGATCGAGGTGCTGGAGGAGACCGGGCACTATGTAGGGCTCGGCATCGCCTGTATGGTGAATGTGTTCAATCCCGAGGTGGTGGTAATGGGTGGCAAGATCTCGCGATCCAGGACTCTGCGAGGCGCAGCCGAGCGTACCGCGAAGGCGAGCGCCATCGGCTCCATTCTGGCAGCGGCGAAGATTGTCGATGCCGAGCTGGGCGACGACGCCGGAATCATGGGCGCCGCCGAGCTCGCATGGCGAGAAGTCGACAGAAAGTAGTCCTTCCGATGCCCGATATCAAACAGAGCGTGCTCATTGAAGCGCCCATCGATCACGTGTATGCCGTCGCGCGTAATTCCGAGGCATTCCCGCAGTTCATGGCGGACTTGCAGAGCCTCACCATCAAGGAGCGCAGCGAGGACGGCAACCGCATTGTCTCCGAGTGGGTAGGCCTGATTCGCGAGTTCAAAATGACGGTCAAGTGGACTCAGGTGGACGTCTGGGAGCCATCCACCTACCGGGACGAGTTCAAAATGCTGCAGGGTGATATGGACCGAATGGAAGGATACTGGCAGTTTATGGCGGTAGGCGAGAAGCAGACGAGCTTCGAGTCGGTGATGTCGTACGACTATAACGTCCCGCTGATCGGACCGATGGTCAAAAACCTCATCAAGAAGAAGATGACGGACAACCTCCAGGCTACCATGGACGCAATCAAATCCCAGTCCGAGATGGCCTAGCCATCCTCACCGGGTTCCAGAGGAGCCTAGCCGCCGGGCCGCAGCAGATGCTGCGGCCCGGCAGTTGTTTCCGGGCGAACGAGAGTCTCAGCCTCTGATTGCGGGGTAGATTCCGTGCGCAGGTAGGAAGCCCGGGCGTCTACACGCCGGAGCGCATCGGCTGCCGCGGCGCGAACCTCCGGGTCGGCAGCGGAAATCAGTCGGCCAAGGGCGGGAAGCGCCCGCGCATCCTCCAGCCGGCCCATCGCGAGGGCGGCAGCGATTGCCACCTCCTCCCAGCCTGGCCGCTGCTCGGCGAAAGCCCTCTCCATCACGGCCACGAGCGCAGGCACTGCACCGGGGTCGCCCAGCTCCCCGAGGGCCTGAGCGGCCTCCACCACGTAGGGCTTGTAGCTTCCGAGAAGCATGTCCGTCAGTGCCGTCGTCGCCTCCCCGGTCCCTGTCCGGGCTCGGCGCAGGGCCCGTTCCTGGCGGTGCTGCTGCACGGAGCGGTGCATCGTCAGCGCGCCGGCGCTTACGATGACGCTTCCGAGCAGGGGCATCAGCAGGTTGATCCAGTTAGCACTGTGGAAAAGCGCGCCGAGTCCAGCCAGGAGCAGCATCGCGCCGAGCAGGAAGAGGAGCAGCGCCAGCCGGTTCACGCCGCCGCCCCGCAGCACTTCTTGTACTTCTTGCCACTGCCGCATGAGCAGGGCTCGTTTCGGCCAACTTTGATCTCTGCAACGAATGGTACTGAAGGCTCTCTCTCCCCGTCGAACTCGTCGTCTTCATCCTCAAACGCATCCGGGTCTCGCCACAGGCTCGTCGGGTCGAGTGCTGCCGCCTTCTCAGTAGGGCGCTGGGTCACTGGCAAGCCGAAGTGCTCCTCCACGTCCCTCAAGTCTACGACGCCAGTATCAAGCCGATCCTTCTCGAACGCTTCCGCGATGGAAGGGTAAGCATCAATCTCGCCGATATCCATTAGCGCTAGCACGACAAAACTCAAAACCGAAGGATCATCGAGCGAAGCCAGCGCCCGGGTCAGCAGATCCCGACATCGATCCCTGAGGAGCGGGTTCTTCTCGGCGATTTCGGACAGAGATTCTGCGGCATTGCAGTGGTAGATCAAATCCGCGTCGGGGTCGAGAAGGACCCGGTGCACGGGCTCAATCGCTGGCTCCCCCATCATGGCGAAGAAGAAGGGCATCTCCTCCATCACCAGGTCGTCCTCGTCATTCAGGAGCGGAAGCAGTGGCTCAATCGTCGATTGCGCCAATGCAGGGAGCTCTTCGAGAACGGAGAGTGCGTGTACCCGGGCATAGGTGCGGGGGTCGTCAGTGTCGGAGGCGTCGTCCCAGTAGTCGTTGAACGTCGTATCCAGCGCAATGGCAGCAAGGCGCTTTACACCAGCTTCTGCATCACCACTTCGAATGACATCTGCAATCTCCCGATAGACCGCTTCCGGCTCCTCTGCCTCTCCGAGACGGAAGATCAGGTCGAACGGCGGCTCGAACCGATGCTGTGGCAAATCGGGCCTGGGCACTGCAGGCTTGCGAACGGTCTTTGTTGGCGGCTTCGGTGGCTTCTTTGGCATAATTTGAAATCCTCTATTCTCTGCTCTACGCAGCGAGCGCCCATAGTAGATATCGACTTCAACGACCGACCGAGAAATCTCGACCACTGGTTAAGTCGGAAGCCCACGCAATCGTTGTGGGTAGAGACGCGGCGAATTCGGCCGATAATCCGGGTTAATCCACCCGGTTCTCCGATGTACAACCCAGTAGACAGCGCTCCAGAAGGCGAAAGTTCAAACCGCACTGTACCAGTGGATCTATGGATTCGACTTTCGTTTGCGTCGGCGCCGACCGATAAATCTGTTTGCGCCAACAGGGAGTACGCAGTTGACTTCCGCACTGCTGCCGATTGATGAGCCAGAGCGCCTTCGCGCGCTCCGAGGCCTACAGTTACTCGATACGCCCGCCGAGGAGGCGTTCGACCGAATTACGCTTCTCGCCTCTCGGCTGCTGAACGCGCCGATGGCCGCGATCAGCCTGGTTGATTCCGACCGGCAGTGGCTGAAATCGCGAGTAGGAGTAGATTTCTCGGAGACCCCCCGCGAGTTTGCCTTTTGCGCCAATACCATTCTTCACCCGGGACTGCTCGTTGCGCACGATACACTGTGTGACCCGCGCTTTGCCGCAAATCCGCTGGTGCTGCACGCTCCCTATCTGCGCTTCTACGCAGGTGTCCCCCTGATAGCGGCAGGCGGGCACGCCGTGGGAGTGCTCTTTGTAATGGATGTGCGCCCGCGCAGCTTCACGGCAGAGCAGCGCGAGCTGCTTGCCAACCTCGGGACCATGGCCGCCGAGGTAATTCAGCTTCGGTGTGCCAGACGAGAACTGGAAGCGGAACTACTGGAGCGGCGGGAGGCGAACGAGGTGAACGCAGCGGGTGAACTGCGCGACCCTCTGACCGGCCTGCCAAACCGCAGCGGTTTCCAGCAATTGCGGGGCCTCATAGCCGGGCGTTCGATGGAGGAGCATCGGAGCTTCAGCCTCCTCTTCCTCAATATCAACCGGTTCAAAGTCGTAAACGAGAGTCTTGGTCACCAGGCGGGAGACCAACTCCTGTGCGAAGTGGCGAGAAGGCTCCGCGCCACTGTGCGTTCCGTGGACATCCTCTCCCGACTCGGCGCCGACGAGTTTGCAATTGTCCTTCCTAACGTATGGGACCCGAAGGAACTGGAGTTGATATCTCGGTCGCTTCATGATGCCATGAAGCCCGCCTTCCAGTTGGAAGCGCAGGAGTTGCGGATCTCGCTCTCCATCGGCGCGAGCGTATTTCCGGGGGATACAACCGATCCTCAAGTCCTGACCGAGA
>JBBRJW010000172.1:0-6236 GCA_038218705.1 Chthonomonadales bacterium
ATGATGATGACATCAGGCTTGTGAAGTCGAGCGGCTTCAATCGCCTGTACGCCATCGCCTGCCTCGGCGACCACGTGATGCCCGAGCTTCTCCAGGCGAGCCCGGATGATTGTGCGGGTGAGTTGTTCGTCCTCTGCGATCACTGCCTTCATGGGTTCCATTGCACGAGCGCTCCTGAGTAGATTGCAAAAGTTTCAGTGTGGGACGAGGGAGAGCAATGGGGCCAGGAGGCCCTTCGTAGCACCACGCGTGCTGCGCTCCGCGCAGTCCAGTAGATCGCAAATCTGTCAATCTCGTGATTGCGGCTGACGTTGGGGATCGTTTCGGCACACGAGGCAATGATTCCTGCCAGGGGCTCCGGCAGGAATATTGCACGCAGATGTGATTGCAAACTTGGAGTCAATCGCGATGCATGCTAGTCGTGGCCGGAGCGTGTGCTGGGAGCATCCGACTTGCTTCCTCGGGCTTTTCCGCCCTTGCGTCCGATTTCAGCCATGTGCTGGCGGTCACGGGATACTGCCTGGCCACCCTTGCTCCCGATGTTCGCCATGTGCTCTTTGTTGCCGGAGACCTTCTGGCCACCCTTGCGCCCGGCACTCGCATGCCCTTCCGGATCCCCGTGCCAGCCGCGCCCATTCGTCTCACGGGAATCGGTCTCGTGCTCGCGGCGCTCGTCGGCCGCATTCAGTGAGGTTCTGTCAGCCATTCGTAGTGCTCCTTGCGAACTTACTCTCTTCGAATTGGCAACCTTAAGCCCGGGGCTCTGCTCGGGCGGGTCTGATCCCAGCAGGGATTGCCTGATTGCCAGGCGCCAACGTTTGTGCTTGGACGTAACCGATGCGCTCGATGTTCCCGTTAATTAGCCTGGTTGCCGGCTCTGTGCAGCGATGGGCCGAATAGAAGCAGGAACGAGGGTCAAACGTAGGGAAGGTAGGAGAACCCGCATGATCGTTGTTTCTGTCTGCCGAACAAACGAGGTTTGCCCGGAGTCTAGTACTCTGGATGCGGTTCCTGTTCCCATGGAGGGAGTTCAGGTCGTTCGGGCTTCAGCCCGGAACCATAAAAGAGAGAATAGTAGTATGCCGATGGATGATCAGGATGTTGGCCATATCGAGTTTGCCCTCGATCGAGAATCCGCTGTGTCTGACCTCGATTCGCCCCCCGGCTGGACGTGTCGAGTGCCCGACACTCCTCCCGATGTCTCAACGTTAATCGCCGAGCTATCCGAAGAGCTGGTGGGTATTCATCACCTCGACGGCGCGCTGCTCGAGGCGAGCCCCTCTCTAAGCCGTGCGAAAGAGTACGGCCTCGTTGGGCTGGCGGCGGCTTTAACCAGCGCACTCCACCCCGAGGACTTCGCGCGCGTTCGCTCTCAATTGATGGCGATGGCGGACGGGCAGGATGATATGCGAATGGAGTGGAGGGTCGGCAGCGATGAGGCGCCATTCCGATGGATCGAGTGCCGTGCGCGACTCATGCGAGATCCTGCCGGGGAGCCCTGGAGGATTGTCACGGTCTCGCACGATGCTACGAAGCGTAAGCAGGCCGAGAGCGCGCTTCGGAAGACCAACCGTCGAATCGCGAATATCCTTGAGAATGTCTCAGACGCCTTCTTCGTACTCGACCGTCAGTGGCGCATAACCTATGCCAATGCGCGGGCAGAGCAGTGGCTGTTGCTGCCCCGCTACCCCGCCGGTAAGCGCGTGTTCTGGGAAATCTGCCCCGGTGAAATTCGAGATCACCTCTATGCCTCGTTTGATCGGGCACTCCACAAGCAGTCGGTGGCAGAAATCCAGAATTGCCCGCTGCCCGCCGGCGCATGGGCAGACGTCCGAGCATTTCCGTCGCAGGATGGCATCGCGGTCTACATGCAGGACGTTTCAGGCCAGCGTCGCGCTGAAGCCGGCCTGAAGGAGAGCGTTGGACGCCTCCAGAGGAGTGTGGAGGGTGTTGTTGGCGCGATGGCCTTCGCGGTTGAGATTCGAGATCCATTCACTGCGGGGCATCAGCGCAGAGTCTCCATATTGGCAAGCGCCATTGCACGCCACCTTGGATACGAGCCCGATGCGATCGAGACAATACGGATGGGCGGTCTTCTCCACGACACCGGTAAGATCGCCATTCCGGCTGAAATCCTCTGTCGTCCGGGAAAGCTGAGCGCCCCGGAGATATCGATCATTCGGACCCACGCGCAGGTCGGGTACGACGTCCTGAAGGGCATCGAGTTTCCGAAGGAGATCGCCCTCGTGGCTCTCCAGCACCATGAGCGGCTGGACGGGTCGGGCTACCCTGCGGGGCTGCGCAGTGACGAAATCATTCCCGAAGCGCGGATAATGGCTGTAGCCGACGTGGTGGAGGCCATGGCCTCGCATCGTCCTTACCGCCCTGCGCTCGGCATGGAGAAAGCTCTGGCGGAAGTGATCCAGCATCGCGGAACGCGCTACGAAGACGCTTCGGTTGAGGCGTGCCTTGCCGTGTTTACCCACCACGGATTCGATTTCGAGCAGCTTATCCGAGCCGAGGAGAAAGGCCGCTTCGAAGAGAGAGTGATGGGTGAGTGAGGCGCGCGTGCTCCTGACACTCGTGTATGACAGCGGTATGGATGAGCGACTGACCGCGACACTCACCGATCTCAACGTAAGTGGATGGACAAAAAGCTTCACGGCGCACGGATATGGCGGCGGCGGGTATAAGCTCGATTCGGCGGCTTTCCCGGGCACCCTGAATACCCTCGAGATTCTCTGCTCGGAGTCTGAGGCCGGGCAATTAGCCGCTGCGGTGCGCGGCCTCCAGGATGGGTATCGCCGAAAGCCGGGAATCACCATATGGTCGACGCCCGCCCGCGAATACTGAGATTCTCGCAGGGCTCGCCACAGAGTGTCGAGAGGATGGACTTTTTTGCCGGATGTTGATGTGGTGGTGTACGGCACAATCTGCCTGGACCTGCTCTGGCGTGTCGACGCGCTCCCGCCTCCTGGCGGCTATGCAGAGGTGCTCGAAGAGGTTCGAACTGTCGGCGGCGAGGCGGCGAACACCGCCATCGCGCTTGCGAAGTGGGGCGCTCGCGTGGCCCTGGTCGGCAACGATCTCGGGCAAGACGATGAGCAGGTACTTGTTCTGGAGATGCTGGAGGCTGCCGCTCCCAACATCGACCGCCGCTGGATCCGCACCTCGCCGCAAGCGCATACGCCCTACTGTATCTGCATGGCCACTGCGGATGGGGAGCGCACCATGTTCGGACACCGATTCGCCACTATGCACTGCGCGCCGCTCGACCCTTCACTTGCCCGTTCAGCCCGTGCATTCACCGTTGAGCCCAACGCATATCAGGAAGGAGTTGCGGCAGCACGCGTGGCTTCCGCAGCAGGCTGCTTCGTAGCGCCTATGGATTATGCGCGCGACGAGGAGATGAACCGGCTGAGCGATTGGATCGTGACTTCGAGCGAGCATGTCGGCCGCTCGCTCGGCAGCGCTGAGCTGCAGCAGTTCGCTCAGCAGACGCGCGACCAGTATGACGCCGACGTTATCGTCACGCAGGGCCCTCTCGGCCAGTGGGTGGCGCGCTCCGGCGAGCGCGGCGAACCGGCTCGCAGAGAGCCAGCGTTCGCTGCTCCGGCTGTCGTGGATACCACCGGTTCGGGCGATATTTTTCGCGCCGGGCTGCTCTTCGGCTTCATCCAGGAGTGGGATCTCGACGCGACCTTACGCTTCGCCAGCGCTGCGGCAGCGCTTAACTGCGGGGCCATGGGCGGGTGGTGTGGCGTGAGGTCGCTCGAAGAGACCAGGCGCTTCGCCGACGATGCGCCATTTTGCCCCGGGGACGGGGCGATAGTGTCCGCGCGGCCCCCTCGAGAAGAGCCATGAATGGGCCGGGTATTGGTGTATACTCTTAACCGTCTGAAGGCACGATAAGCGGTCCATGTGCCCGGAAGACGGAAGGATGAGAGTACGATGAATATCATCATACTGGGCTGCGGGCGGGTCGGGTCTACGTTTGCCCGGCTCATGTATCGTGACGGGCACTCCGTCACCATTATCGACTTGCAGAGCGAGGCGTTTCGGCGACTCGGCGTGAAGTATAAGGGTGCGCGCATTGTGGGTAACGGAATCGACGAGGACGTTCTCAAGCGTGCCGGTATCGAGCATGCCGATGTGTTCATCGCCGTCACTCAGGGCGACAACCGGAACATCATGGCGTCCCAGATCGCCAAGAACGTGTTTGACGTGCCGAAAGTGATTGCTCGTATCTATGACCCCATCCGTGCGGATCGGTATCGCCAGCTCGGGCTTACCACGCTCTGTACCACCACCATCGCCTCCGGCTTGCTGCGGGATTTCGTGTCGACCGATCAATGGGGCATTGCAAAGGACTACTCCCAGGAGTACCTTGCGCTGAACGTGTAACGACCAATCCCGGTCGCTGAGGACGAATAGCATGTATATCATTATCGTAGGCGGCGGTAACGTCGGCTACTACCTGGCGAAGACGCTCGTGGCCGCGCGCCACGAGGTGCTCGTACTTGAAAAGGATCGCTTGCGGTACCGCACCATCTCGGAGGAGCTGGGCGAGGTTGTAATGCAGGGCGATGGCTGCCAGGCCGATCAGCAACTCGAAGCGGGCTTTGGTCGCGCAGACGCCGTAGTCGCGACAACGGGCAGCGACGACGACAATCTGGTTGTCTGCCAGATGGCCAAGATGGAGTTCAACGTTCCGCGCACGATCTCCAGGGTGAACGACCCCCGCAACGAAAAGCTCTTTCATCGTCTCGGCATCGACGCCACGGTCAGCTCGACCAAGATCATCTACAATCTCATCGAGCAGGAAGTCGGGGGAGGCGAGGTAATCCCGCTGGCTGCTCTCAGCCGCGGCAATATCGAGATCGTTGAGATTGAGATCAGTAAGCGATCACCGGTGCTGGGGCGCGAAATCCGCACTCTCGAGATGCCGGGGGAGGCGCTGATTATTTCGATCATCCGGAACGACCACGCCATCCTTCCCTCGGGCGACACGAGCTTTGCCATGGGCGACAGCGTGATCGCACTGGTGAACGCGGACCAGGAGCCCGAGCTTCGAGAGGTGTTCGCGGAGAGCGCGTAGAAGCCGACCCGTCCCTCAGGAGCAGTCCCATGAGCGATACCAGGGAGAGCGAGGCGCACATCCCTCCGAGCTTGCACGATTATGCCGCGCGTGTGATCGCCCAACGACTCCACCGTATGCTCTCCCATACCGAGGGAGTGCGCGCATCGGAGGAGACGGAGCCCGTGCACCAGATGCGGGTCTGGTCCCGGCGAACACGGGCGGCCCTCGAGATATTCGAAGGTCTCTTCGACGATCACGATTTTGCTCGCCTGGAGGACGAGGTGAAGCGCGTTACGGGCGCTCTCGGCGCAGCGCGAGACCTGGATGTGATGATCGAAACCCTTCGCGAGCGAGATGCCTCCCTGCCGGAAGAGCAGCGTGGAGGGCTGGAGAGCTTCATCGCGCGCCAGGGACGGAAGCGCGAGGGCATTCAGAAGGCTGTGAGCAAGGCGATGGCCCGGCTGGATAAGCAGGAGCTCGCGCAGCGGTTTGAGCGCCTCGTGGAACCCGCGGCACAGGGCAGCATCGATGAGCCGGATGCCGCGCCCCCGGCGGTTCAGGAGGGCGAGAATGGCTAGGGCGAAACCCATTCGCGACCTCGATCCCGACGCGCCTGTACTGGTAACGAGCGCGCGTGTGATAGAGCTTCGGCTGGACGAGATGCTCGACTACGAGTGCTACATTGGCGATCCCGACGAGGTCTACCAGCTCCACCAGATGCGGATAGCCGCGAAACGCCTGCGCTACAGCCTGGAGATCTTCCTGGACGTGTACAACGAGGCGACTCCATTCGGAAAAGATTACGGTAAAGCCATCGAGGCGATCAAGTCGCTGCAGGAGTTCCTCGGGGATATTCACGATGCCGACGTGCTCCTGCCGCAGCTTGCAGAACACCTGGGTCGGCTGCTCAGGCCCGCTTACGGAACCGATCGGCGAGGCGACGATGTGGTCGGCGTCCACAATGTCGACATGAACGCCTGCCAGGGCCTGATGACTCTTTGTCAGGAGACACGGCAGCGCCGGGATGAGCGCTATGCGTTGCTGCTTGCAGAATGGAAGCGGCTTCAGGACGAGCACTTCTTCTTTCGATTTCGGCAGCTTCTCGATGAGGCAGCGTTGCTTCCGTGAGGGCGCACTCGTTCTCGCCTGCGTTCTT
>JBBRJW010000173.1:0-6231 GCA_038218705.1 Chthonomonadales bacterium
ATGAGACCGAGCGGGTCACCTGCGGGGCGCTCTATGCTGGACCGATGTGGACGGTGGGAACGGACATCGAAGTGGTGAGCGAGCGTGAGCGTGAGGCGATTGAGGGCGAGATCGTTCGCACACTGGTGGGCGATCTCAAGGCCGTGCTCACGGAGAAGCGGATGAGCTGGGCCTTCTGCAGCATAGCGCGTACTCGTTCCGATGAGATTGTAGGGGACTGCCACCTGAATAACCTGGAGTGGCCACACGGTCTCAGCCGGCTCTGCTGGATGGCCGAGACCTGGGCGCCGAGCTCTCAGCGCCAGGAGCGGCGCCAGTTTATGCTCGCGCGCCCCGTTAAGCGAACCGCGGAAGAGGCAGAGGAGCTGTTGAAACAGAGCGGCGCGCGCCCCTGGTGGCGACTCTGGAAGTGAGCCTCGCCGCGGGCTAGAAGCTCCCCTTTACTGTGCAAAGTACCCTCCTTGCCTCCTGGAAGCGCGTCCCGCTGAACGCCGATTCGAAGTTAATCACGGTCCGGTCGTCGAAGAGATTGTCGACGCTCAGCCCGACAGACCCGTGGCCCCAGAGGAGCCGGGGGCTCGAAGCGAGCTGGAAATTCACCTGGGAACGCGGGTTGCGCAGGGCCGAGGGCGCGATTGCGCTGCTCGCCAGTCCGCTGCCGTAATTGATGTCGGCGGAGATGGCCGCACCGCTCTTCCACGTGTAGCCGAGATCGAGCCCGACCGTGTTGCGCTGGTCGTGGTCGTTGAAGATCGGCACGGGCGCACCCGTATTGTCGAGACCATTGGGTCTGGCGATCGAGTAGCTGTAGTTGAGGGAGAGATCGAACCCCGACCGCCCCCGCGGCGCAACATCGTACGAGAACTCGATCCCATGCACTCCGCCGTACTGGAAATTTACGGCCGAGTAGATTCCAATCTGACTCCCCGGTATCAAGAGCCCCGTATCCACCTGGTTTCGGATCTGCTTCACATAGTAGGCAATATGCAGCGACTGGCCCCCGCCGAGCGTGCGCTCAGCGCTGATGTCGTACTGATCGACCAGCTCCGGCTGAATCGGCTGTCCGACCACTGCGCCCTGCGCCAACGGCGGAGTGTTGAAAATACGATTGTAAGAAGCGCGAAGCAGCGTTAGCCGATCGAGGGCGTAGGAGAGGTTGAGCCGCGGGGAGATGTCGGCGGTATCCACAACGGCCTGCCCCAGACTCTGGGTCTGCCGGTACCAGTCGCCCCGCAGCCCGTAGTTGAAGGTTGTCCGTCGGAATGGCCGCCACGTGTCCTGAAGGTAGGCTGCGCGGTAGAAGCCAGAACGGTGCACCTGAAGGTTCGGTGTCGAAGCTGACGAGGGCCGGTAGACGGGATTCCCATTCACATCGAGCAGAGGGCCGTTAGGGCCGGTCAGCACCGCCCCCGCCGGCGCAAGCCCTGGGGCGGTGGCCGCGAGCTGATTAAGCGCCAGTTGGGACGCCGGCACAAGGTTGTAGCTCTCGTCGCCAACCTGGTCGTCGAGCACAAAGCCGGCCTTGAGCTGATGGCGCCCATGAGCCGAAGCCAGGTTGCCTGCGATCTGAACGTGGTGGACGTTCCTGATTGCCGTCGGGTTATACTCGATCGAGTTGTCGACCGGGAGGTTCAGCAGGTCGACGGCCGGGTTATGGTTGTGTACGTCCTGTCCAGAGTGGAGCAGCGTGAGCGCGAGGTTCGATGTCGCTCCCGCGCCTAGCTGTCTTCGCCAGGCGAGAGTTGCAAACTCGCTCACCTCGCGCTGGGTAATATCCTGGCCCGCCCGCTCCTGTGAGGGGAGCAGGATGTTTCCTGCACCGAGCAGGCCAGAGTCGGGGTCCACGCCGGGACGCGAGCCGTCTGCATTGCGCAGGCCCTGGAAGCCGAACCCCTGTCCAGCCAGCGCATAGCGCGCGCCGAGGCCGGCGCGGTTGTTCACCTCGAGCGTGCCGGGACTGCGACTCAGCGTGAAGGTGAGCGCGTCTCGCTTGCCAGGCGCGAAGCGGAGTTTTGCGAACTCGGTGAGATCCGAGCCCGTGTTGTGCGCCGTCTGATTGTCTGGCTGCTGCGGCTCCGCCGCAAGGCGCGTTCGTGTCGCTCCAAAGTCGAAGACGTAGCTGGCGCGCTTTCCGAGTGGCCCCGCTGCGGTAAGGTCGAGATTGGTCGTGTCGAACGAGCCAGCCTCTACCGCGAGCCCCGCCTCTGCCCGCGAGACCCCCGGCTGCGTCTCCACATTGAGTACGGCCGCCGCCTGACCGCCGAACTCCGGGGCAAACGCTCCGGTGAGGATCTCGAGCGAGCGAATGGTGCTGGGCGAAACGATGGAGCTCTGCCGGCCGGAGAGAGTGTCTGGCAGCGGTATCCCGTCTACTACGTAGGAGATATCCGCGTGCTCCCCGCGAACGTGTATCTGCCCGGCCGAATCGGCGGCAACGCCCGCAGTCCCCTGCACGGCATTGGTAAGGCGTCCGCCCACCGCCCCGGTCTTGCGCGCAATCTGCGTGGTATCGAGCGTGGTCGAGCCGGTGGTCGGGCTGGGGGTGCGCCGCGGGGCGCGTGTGGCCCGCACCACGATCTTGATTTCCGTGAGGGGCGGCTCCGCCGGACTCGCTGACTGAAGCGCCACGGTCTGGCCCTCCACCAGCGTTACCAATTCTGCGCCCTCCGCGCCCCTCTGGTCCGGGCGCCAGCGCGCAAGGTCGAACGCAACTGTGGGCCCCGGGCGAATCAGTCCGGTCCAGAGTGTCCAGGGGGCGTGCCCATCCTCCGCAATCTCCACTTGCGCCCCCGGGAGGGGCCGGTGCGACTGCTTGTCGAGGACGAGGAAGCGCACGCGCGGGGCGAGTGCCGCGCCAGCCGGCAGTGAGCCGAGCGCGCTTGCCAGAAGCGCCATGGAGGCCGGGCCGAAGGCGAGGCGCGCGGAGCGGAGCCGGAGCGCTTCCCGGCGGAGAGTGGAGAGAGTGGACATCAGCTCACCTGGAATTCTATCGAGAGGCGCACTCGGCTCTCGATGGGCTGCCCATCACGTGTCGCCGGCTTGAACCGCCATCGCCTTGCCGCATCGATCGCCCGCCGGTCGAGCTCGTCATTCCCGGTGGACTGGGCGACTCGCACCGTTACCGGCACGCCCTCGGGCGAAACCGTGAACTCTGCCACAAAGGTCTTATCCAGACTGTCGCTCAACAGGTCGTCGGGTATCGTCGGTTTCGGCATCTGCGCGTCCAGCGGCTCGGCCCGTGTAATTACCGGATCGTGAGGCGCGGGCGGGGATGGTTTCACAGGGTCCGGCGCCACCGACTGAACCGGCGGCCTGGTGTCCGCCACAGCGGGTCGCGCACGGGGCTGAGCCGGCGGGTTGTCGGTCTTCGCGGGGGAGACCGTCTGGCCGCCTGTGCCATTGCCGGCTCCGCTGCCCGTGCCGCTGCCGGCGCCCGTGCCTTTTGGGGTGGGCAGCGCGCCCTGCGCCCCGCTGCCCTGCTCGATGGCAGAACCGCTGTCGCCCGCACTCCCCTCCGCTACCGCCACGTGAGGCGTGTTCAGGTTGGAGTGGTGTCCTCCCGCGGCGGCGTGGGCAGCGTGTCCCCTGGCGACAGCGGCATGGTGCTCTACGTGCTGCGCCTGATGCGCTGCTCTGTCTGGCGGAGAGGGAGGCGGAGGCAGAACCACCATCTTCGTCTCCATGAAGTGCTGCTGGATCTTCTTGAAAGCGCCAAAGTGCGCGAGGATCGGGAGCAGCACAATGTGTACGAGTATTGAGATCCCGACAATCTTGCCGAGGAGATTGTTCTTCTGTCGTCTGCGTCGCATGGCTATCGCTCCTGAAAGGGAACCCCGGAGGAGTCCGGCAGTCCCTATCGCTCCGTTGCAATGGCAAATCGGGTGACGCCGGCCTTGCGGGCCTCGTCCATGGCCGAGACCACCAGCCCGTGCGTGACGAGCTTGTCGGCGTTGATGATGACCAGATCCTTCTCGCCGACATTCAGTGTCTTCAGGTTGGGAACGATCTGGGCAAGGGTGATCCGCTTTGTGTTCAGGAAGATGTTGTTGTCCCGCATGATCGTAATCGTAAGGTTCTGGGAAGAGTGATCGCTTCCCGTGCTCGCCTTGGGCAGATTCACGGGCAGCCCGCTCTGGACTACCATAGCCAGAGAAGAGACCATGAAGAAGAAGAGGAGGAACATCATGACGTCGATCATCGGGATCACGATGATCTCCGCCTCCTCCACGGCCTTTCGTCGGCCGATCTTAACGCGCTTACGCATGGACATTTTCGCGCTTCTCCCTTAATCCACGCGGCCCGTCAGGAAGTTGACAAGCTCCGCGCCGTAGTACTCCATGTCCTCCACGATCTTGCGCGAGAGGTTTGCGAAGTAGTTGTAGAAGAGGAAGCCGAGCACAGCGAGCGTGATCCCGGTGGCGGTCGAGATGAGCGCTTCTGAGATCCCTCCGAGCACCTGGGTCGGGTTCGTGAGCCCGGTCTGGGAGGCGGCGCGGAAGGAGCTGATCATTCCGGCGATCGTTCCGAGCAGCCCCAGGAGCGGCGCGATGTTGACGATGGTTCGCAGCACGGGGAGGTTTGCTTCGAGCTGCGGGGTCTCGTTTGCCGCCTCCTGTTCCATCGCCATCTCAATGGCATCGGCGCTGCGGTGAGCGTTCTTGATGCCGCGGGCAAACATTCGTCCCACGGGCCCGCCAAAGCGCAGGCTGACAGCGCGCGCCTTTTCGGCGTCACCGATTTCGATGTCGCCGTAGGCTTCCTTGACGGCTTCGAGCAAGGCGTCGCCATCGACAACTGCCCGGCGCAGCATAATCGCGCGCTCCAGGGCGATGGCAATGAGTGCGATGGAGCAGATGATGAGCGGATACATCATCACGCCGCCATTGTGTACAAACGTGAGCACCGAATTCATGATGGCATCTTCTCTGATTGGGCAGGAACGGAAGAGTGGCGCCCGGGAAACCAGGCAGCTCCCCACAGAGGGCGAGCAGTCTGGCGCGCGGGCAATTCACGGGAATCCAATCGACTCCCATGGCAGGGAGCGCGGTCGGCTGCGTGATTCAGGGCAGGCGAGGGATCAGGCGAGCGGAGGCGCGCGGGCGGCCGACCGCGGTGGGATCGCGGTGGTCAGGGAGGCGACGAGGGAGGTCGCGTCGAGCGAAAGCAGGGCATGGGCGACGGAGACAGGGGCAGGAGCGGGTGGGACGACGCTGAGGCCCTGCCACTCGCAGACCGGGCAGTGCGGGGCTTCCGCCCGAACGGAGATCGTCGGGTGATCGCCAGGCAGATTGTACCCGGCGTTCGGGAAGCCGTGGGAATGCGTCACCGCTCCCACCGTGCTGAGCAGCACGTAGAGCAGCGCGACCAGCGCGGAGGACCAGCGAGCTCTGCGGTTGTTCAGATCGGAGCGTCGTCGCAAAATGCGTTCTCCTGAGAGACCGTCAACGGGAGGGAAATGTCGGTACGGTCCCATCACATTGGGATTATACCCTTGTTACGCGAAGTACGCCCGAACGTTAGTCGACCCGCGCGGCATGGACGCGCCCTGCCCGGCAGGTGGCTCGCGCCTATTTACCTCCCGTGGCTTCCTTCTGCGACATATTTACATTGATAACGGGCGGGGTCGTGAGTGTGAAGGGCGAGTCGCTGAGCTCATAGGTTGCGCCTTCGCCTCCCCACTCGTGATAGTGACCCTGCGGGTCAAACCAGAAGATCCCCTTCGGGTTGTCGCCGTAGCTGCCGTCGATATCGGGCGACTCTACCACCACGTATTCGTAATAGTCCGATCTGCCCGATTTGACAGGGACAATCTGCTTTGGATTGGTGAGCAGAGAGTTGAGGCTGCTGACTTTGCCCTTCACCACGCCCGTCTCCATTACCTTGCCATAGGAGACCAGCGCGATATATGTGGCCTTCTCAGGCGAGTTGAAGAGATTGTGCCGCCTGATCAGGTTCTCGCGCTCCTGACTGTAGCTGTACTGCGGGATGGGCTGGCCGGCGTTGAGTTTCTTAACCGTGGCGTCGGTAATGTTCATGTCCTGCAGCGCCGTCTGCCCTGTATGAATGCGAGAATCGGGTTCAGTGCATCCTAATGGTTTTGACAACCCGGTTTGGCCCACTTCGATATAGTTAATTGGCCCACCTGGGGGCAATAATCGAAGCGGTTGCGTCTACCTCCGTTCTGGGGCCACTGAGTTCTGTCGGGATCCCTCGATTTTTCCGTAGCGCGCG
>JBBRJW010000174.1:0-6230 GCA_038218705.1 Chthonomonadales bacterium
AGTTTCTGTTTCCACGCCACGAGTGCGCGGCCGCGCTCGAGATCATTGCTCAGGAGCATCTCGCTCCGCAGCGTCTTCGGGAAGTAGTAGGTCTTGGCGTACTCCGAAACCATCCGGTGCGTGTTGAAGACCGGGCAGAGCTCGCGCATCGAGTTCTTAATACGACTGACCCACGCGCGGGGCATTCCATCGACAGCGCGGTCGTAGAAGAGCGGCACAACCTCCTTTTCGAGGAGATCGTAGAGCGCCGCGGCTTCCACCTTGTCCTGGTAATCGGGATCGGCGAAATCCTCGCCCTTTCCGATCGACCAGCCGACCTCGGGGCTGTAGCCCTCATCCCACCATCCGTCCGGAATGGAGAGGTTGAGGCCGCCGTTCGGCAGCACCTTCATGCCGCTGGTTCCGCTCGCCTCCATCAGGCGGCGAGGGGTGTTGAGCCAGACATCTACGCCCTGTACCAGCTGGCGTGCGAGGGTGAGGTCATAATCCTCCAGGAAGACGACTCGACTGCGGGCGTCATCACGCCGGGCAAACTGCGCAATCGCCTTGATCAGCTCTTTGCCGCCGTCGTCCCTCGGATGCGCCTTGCCGGCGATCAGTATCTGCACCGGACGGTGCGGGTCGTTCAACAGCTTCAGTAGCCGATCGGGATCTGACATCAGAAGGGTAGCGCGCTTGTAGGTTGCGAACCGGCGAGCAAAACCGATTGTGAGCGCGCCGGGGCTCAACACTTCTCGGGTACCGCGAATCTCGAACTCGCTCATTCCACGCTGCGCGTACTGTGACTTGAGCCGCTCGCGGGCGAAGACAACCAGTTTCTCCCGCTGCCGCTCCCGTAGCCGCCAGAGCTCCTCATCCGGAATGGTGTCGACTCGCGACCATGCGGCCTTATCGCTCAGGTCCTGCGACCAGCGGCCCGTGAGGTAGCGATCGAGCAGGCTCGCCATCTCCGGCGATACAAACGAGCGCGTATGGATGCCGTTGGTGACGTATCCCACCGGAACTTCCTGCACGGGGAAGCCAGGATAGCCAGCCTGGAGCATCTTCTGTGTCACTTCGCCATGGAGGCGGCTCACGCCGTTGCAATGATGCGAATGGCGCAGCGCCAATACCGCCATGTTGAACTGTTCGCCCGCATCTCCGCGATGGATACGGCCGAGGCTCATGAAGTCGTCAAACGAGAGGCGGAGCTCTTCAATATATCGGCCGAAGTAGCGGCCGAGCAGGTCGCCAGGGAAGACATCGAACCCGGCAGGCACGGGCGTATGGGTGGTGAAGAGGTTGCCGGCCGCCGTCACCTCACGGGCCTGCCAGTAGTCCACGTTCGACTGCTGCATCAGCATGCGGGCGCGCTCCAGCGCCATAAACGCCGAGTGACCCTCATTCATGTGGCAGACGGTGGGGCGGATGCCGAGCGCCGTAATGGCGCGCAGGCCGCCGATTCCAAGGATCAGCTCCTGCTTCAGCCGCATCTCGAGGTCACCACCATAGAGCTGATTGGTGATGTTCTGATCTTCCGGGCTGTTCTGCGGAATGTTCGTGTCGAGCAGGTGGAGCGCAATGCGGCCGACCTGCGCCTTCCAGACCTGCGCGTAGACCGTTCGCCCGGGGAATTCGACGGCTACGCGGAGGAGCTCGCCGGCAGAGTCCTTTACGGCCACGATGGGCATATTGTAAAAGTCGTTCTTCGGATAACGCTCCTGCTGCCAGCCGTCGCTGCTCAGGCGCTGCCGGAAGTATCCCTGCTGGTAGAGCAGTCCGATACCCACGAGAGGCAGTCCCAGGTCGCTCGAGGATTTCAGGTGGTCGCCGGCGAGAACGCCAAGGCCACCGGAGTAGATGGGAAGGCACTCCGTAATTCCGAACTCCATCGAGAAGTACGCGATCTGAGTCCCTGCCGGAAGCTTGGACGCGTATTCCCGCTTGTACCAGGTATTCGCAGCGCCCATATACGATTCGTGAGCCCGCAGGCACCGGTCGAGATGGCCGAGGAACGAATCGTCCTGGGCCGCGTCTCGCAGACGATCCTGCGAGATGGTTCCAAGAACTACCACCGGGTTGTGACCGGTCTCCTCCCAGAGGTCGCGATCGAGTCGCCGAAATAGCTCGGTCGTCTCCGGATCCCACGCCCAGCGCAGGTTAAATGCGAGTTCCCGCAGGCCGGCCAGCGAATCTGGCAGCGACGGCACGACGTGGAACGAGTGAACCGTAGGCATCAAATGAGTCCTTTCCGTGTGTAAAACTTATCCGCGAGGCATCCCTGCCGAAGCCTTTCGGTTACCACCCTGGTTTATCCATGAATCCCGGACAATGTAACAGGTGGAAGTCCGAACGAAGCGAGACGCGCGCGGTCTCACGGACCATGAAGCGGAATGAAGAGTGCATTGCGCCCAAAAGCGAGCGCGCACGGTAATTGTACCGTGGTTTTCGGCGCAGTTCGTCAGGTTATCGCGTGGACAATGGCGCGTGGACCTCGACACCAGCCTTGCGAACGGCACCGGTTTATGCTAGAATCCGACCAGGGGAGTGTCTGCGCACGAATGAGCGCCTACTGGTGACCCGACGCCCTCGCCAGATGTATAATAGATGGCGCGCCACAAAACCGAGGCGAACTGAGGACCTGAAGTCGACGTGTTTCAACGCTTACGAGAAGATATCGATACGGTGGTCGCGAAGGATCCGGCTGCGCGGAGCAAGCTCGAGGTTCTGAGTTATCCAGGTCTGCATGCGCTGTGGCTGCATCACATGGCGCACTGGCTTTGGACACATCGCTGCAAGCTCACAGCTCGCCTCGTCTCCCAGTTCTCCCGGTTCGTTACGGGTGTCGAAATCCATCCTGGAGCCGTCATCGGCCGCCGATTCTTTATTGACCATGGTAACGGAGTGGTGATTGGCGAGACTGCCGTAATTGGCGATGACGTCCTGATGTACCATCAGGTTACTCTCGGGGGAACCAGTCTCGAGAAGGTAAAGCGCCATCCTACCATTGGAAATGGCGTTCTGATCGGGATGGGCGCGAAGATTCTCGGGCCGATCACCATCGGCGACCAGTGCATGATCGGCGCTAACGCCGTCGTGAACAAAGATATCCCTTCTCACTGCACGGTGGTCGGAATACCAGGGCGTATTATTCGCCGCCATGGTGAGACGTTTGAGGATTCTCATGGCGCGCACGTGATGGACAACCTCATCAACCGCGTCGATCCGCAGGATGCAACCATTCGCCAGCTTCAGCAGCGTATCGAACTTCTGGAGCAGCATAGCGAGAAGCTTGAAGAACTTATTCAGCGGCTTGAGGAGCACGAGGGCCGCCACCATCCATCCACGCACCACCCGTTCCCACCGAGCCGCGTGACCAATCCCTGCGTCCATGACGACGATGGCCTGACCTGCGAGGCCTACGGATACCCGCCGCCATACGCTGCCGACCACGAGTGAGGTTAGATCTTTTGCCCAGCAATCGTTCCGATCGTTCCCTCTCGCGCCGCGCACCTGCGCGCCGCCTATTTACCATCGTGCCGTTTGCGGCTCTCGTAGCCGCAGGCGCTGTCGTGGGTGCGGTGCGCCACGTATCGAACGGCGTCGCGGCAATACCCGTTCACCCCGCAGGCCTCATCCTTGACGGGAAATCACCTGATGAATCGAAATCTGCGCTGCAGTCATGGGCGGCAGAGCGCAACAGCGCCCGATTCACTCTGCACATCGATCCGGCGACTTCCATCACAAGAGTCTGGCAGCCGCCAGCCTCCAAGCTTGGCCTCTCCGTGAACGTTGGCGCTGCCATTCGGAGCGCTGCCGATGCTGCAAATGGCGGCGTTACCGCTCGGCTCGTCCACTGGGTTAGCGGCGGACAGTCCCTTGCGCCGCCGCAGGCGCAGGTCGATCGGCCGAAGCTGGAATCCTACCTGAATCACCAGATTGCTCACGATATCGGGCGACCGGCTCGGCGTGCCTCGGTGCGGCCAGCCGGCAGCTCCTTCACCATTCATGCGGGGGCCGATGGCCTCGCTCTCGATGTGCAGAGATCAGCCGACGCGATTACCGCGGCATGGAATGCCTATGTGTCCGCTGTGCCAACGTCCGCCGCCGCCCCCCCGGCATCGCCCGATGTCCAGCCGCCGGGCTCGCCATCCGGAGCTGCACCGGCTGCTGCAACGCTCGAAGTAACGCTCCCCGTGGTCGTAACCCACCCCGACCTGGTCGAGAACGATCTGAAGGCGATGGACGGTGTGCTCGCCTCCTTCAGCACGCACTACCGCGGCACCTCAAACCGCCGCTCCAATATCGTGCTCGCCACCCGAAAGATTAATGGCACACTTCTGCGCCCCGGCGAGATCTTCTCGTACAACCGGGTGGTAGGGCCGCGCAGTGGGGACGCCGGTTTTCTGCCCGCGCCGCAGTATGTCCACGGTAAGCATGTAATGGGCGAGGGCGGCGGTATCTGCCAGGTCTCCAGCACGCTCTTCAATGCGGCGCTTCTCTCCAACCTTAAGATCGTTCGCCGGCAGAACCACTCGATGCCCGTCGCATACCTGAAGCATGGGCGTGATGCCACCGCGGTCTACGGTGCGATCGACATGCAGTTTCAGAACAACACCTCCGCCCCTATCTACATTGCCTCCGCAACGAAAGGTGGCATGGTGGAGTTCACTTTCTACGGGAAGCGAACGCCCGGCCGCGAGGTGAGTTATGTGAAGGGCAAGGAGACCATTCGGCCAGCGCCGGTGGAGCTCCATCACGATGCGCGGCTCGCTGCTGGCCGAAGGATTACCCAGGAGAAGGGGAGTCCCGGTATCAACGTCGTCTGGTACCGCGTGGTGAAGGAGAACGGCCAGGTTGTTAGCCGCCAACCCTTTGTATCTCGCTACCATGCCTTTCCGCGGATCGTGGTTCTCGGCACGAAGGCACGAGCGCCAAAGCCGGCTGGCATCGCGCCTCCCGATGGGTCAGTCCCCGCGGCGCCGCCCCCTGATCCCGGCGCTGTTCCGACGCCCCCCACACCGTAAATGCTCTACCTTGTCGCTACGCCCATTGGCAACCTTCAGGACATAACGCTCCGGGCACTGGAAACGCTTCGACAGGTAGACTTCGTGGCGAGCGAGGACACTCGCAAGACGGGTCTGCTGCTGAAGCACTTCGAGATCTCGAAGCCGCAGATCGCCTTCCACGACCACAATGAGGAGCGCGCCGCGGAGCGCGTTCTCTCCATCCTGCGCAACGGGAAGAGCGTTGCGCTGGTGACCGATGCCGGCACTCCCGGCATTGCGGATCCCGGATACCGGCTCATACAGAAGGTGATCGAGGCCGATCAGCCCTTCACCATGATTCCGGGCCCCACGGGCCTGATCATGGCGGTTGTCCTCTCTGGGATGCCGGTGCACAGCTTCACCTTCCGAGGCTTCCCACCGCGCAAATCCGGACCGCGAAAGACCTTCTTCGCGATCGATAAGCGCGCTCCCCACTCCCTCATCTACTACGAGAGTCCCTTCCGCGTCGAGGCGGCCCTGCGCGACGCGCTGGAGGTCTTCGGCGATCGGCCGGCCGCGCTGGCGAACGACCTCACCAAGCTCTTCGAGAAGGTGGAGCGCGCTCCTCTCTCAGTGCTCATCGAAGGTGTGGCCGGGCGAGTGCTCAAGGGCGAGTATATCATTGTGATAGAAGGCGACCTGGAGCGCCGCCGCCTCGCCCGCGATGTGGACGAGGAGACCGGCGACGAGGATTGAGCGCTCGTCTCAGGTCTCTGGCAGGCGAACGAATGCGGCCGCCCCCCGTATGAAATAGGAGCGAAAACCCGCTTCAGGAGCACCATGACGAGCCTGCGAGTCGACCTCCATCTTCACACCGAGTATTCCCGCGACTGCGACAGCCCGATCGCCGCAATCGAAGCGCACTGCAGCGCGATCGGGGTCCAGGCCATCGCGGTAACGGACCACGATACGATCGAGGGCGCGCTGCGCCTTCGCGATCAGGTCAGGACACTGCGCGTGATCATAGGAGAGGAGATCACGACGCGTGACGGCGATGTGATCGGCCTCTATCTCTCAGGGCGTGTTCCTCCCAGACTCTCTGCGCTTGAAACGATGTCGGCTATTCATGAGCAGGGCGGCCTCGTCTATCTTCCCCACCCCTTCGATAAGCCACGCGCACGCAAGAATGGCGGTGCTTCCCTGGCGGCGGTCATGAACTCAGTCGATATCGTCGAAGCCTTCAATGGCAAGGTGCTGCGTGAC
>JBBRJW010000175.1:0-6228 GCA_038218705.1 Chthonomonadales bacterium
CCCATGGGCCTCCTGGCACGATTGCCAGTTTGTACCCATCCGCGGCATGTGGCGCAGCCCTTTCTTTGACGGGGAAGGGCGAATCTGCTATAATTCCACTCTGGAGGGCCGATGGAGGCCTCCGGAAATCCGCAAAGAACGGGCGCGCCTGCCCGCTAGAACCGTGAGACCCCATTACGATGCAGAATGGCAAAATACTGATTGCGGATGATGACGCCATGCTTCGTCTCGACCTGAGGACTATGCTCGAAGGCATGGGCCACTGCGTTGTTGGCGATGCTGATAATGGTGAGACCGCCCTCTACCTGGCCCGCCAGCTGAAGCCCGACCTGATTATTCTCGATGTCATGATGCCGAAACGCAACGGGCTCGAAACTGCCGAGATCATCAGCCAGGAGCGGCTCGGGCCGGTGATGCTGCTCACGGCCTATAGCGATGTTCCGATGATCGAGCAGGCCACGCGCGCAGGAGTTCTGGCGTATCTCGTGAAGCCGTTCCGACAGCAAGAGCTGCAGCCGACCATCGAGATCGTAATGGCGCGCTACCGCGAGATGCTCGCCCTTACGGGCGCTCTCGACACGGCGCAGGAGCAGATGGAGATCAACCGGATCGTTGGCCGCGCCAAGCGAGTACTGATGGAGCGGCACGGAATTGGCGATCAGGAGGCTTATCGCCGCCTGCATGCGCAGACGCTGGCCACCGGCCGGCCGCTGCGCGATATCGCCGAGGCCATACTGCTTACCGAAGAGATGGCAGTTCCGCCCCCTGCGAAGCGGACGCGCTGAATAGTGGAAGTTTTTCCGCCTACCTATTGCACAAAGCGAAAAAACGAGGTATGCTCCTCCACAGGAAGTGAAGGAGCATTTCGCCCCGAAGCGAAATGGGAGTGCCCGCTCCCGGATGCGGTTTGACGGACTTTTTTTCTCTTCCCCGCACGAATCGGCGATGACGCCCGAGGCGTGCCGTTCGAACCCCACAGGTCCATCGCGACGTTGATGTTGCAGTTACCCGTTCTTCATTATCTCCGCGCTCCCGGTCGGATCGTTCAAATCACCGTCCCTGTGCGCTGAAACCGAGTCATCCCGGCGGCTCGAGGTACGAGTCTGCCTCGGTCCACCTGGTCGCCTGCTTTTTCTGATTGCCGGGCCGTCATCGCCTGCCCGGCACGCTCTCAGTCCCAACCCAGGAGGATACCTTAAATGAGATTCCGCTCCTCAAGAGTGAGCAGCACGCGGTCCCCCTTCACGACTACCGAATCGGCAAATCGGCTGGAAACACTGGACACAGCCCATTACGCCCTCGGCGCGAAGACAGTGGGCCGGCGCGCGCTTCGCTTCGCGCTCCCGCTCCTCTCCTGCGCACTGCTCGGCGGCTTGTCGATTAGTTCGCACGCTGAGGATGCTGCGCCGCCAGCACCGGCTGCGCCGGCTCCCGGCACCGTCTCGATTACAGGGCTTGCCGACATCTACTACCAGGTGAATGCACGCGCCCCGCAGTCCGTCGCAGGTTACGTAACGCCGAGCGGTGAGACCATCAAGGTTGATACCATCGGCCACTCGTTCGATATCAACGACCGCGATCCGAGCTTTAGCCTCGGCGAAGTCAACATCACTCGTACGCCTGGCCGCGGCTTCCCGCTCGGCGTTACCGCCACGCTCACCGTTGGCGATACCGCGCGCATCGTCCATGCCAACGAGCCCGGCGGCACAAGCTCCTGGCAGACACTTCAGCAGCTTTACCTCACCTATGCCACCAAGATCGGCGGCAAGGATGTGAGCTTTGACTTCGGCAAGTGGACAACCCCCATGGGATACGAAGTGATCGAGAGCGTCAACAACGACAACTATACGCGGTCGTTCGGCTTCCAGTACGGTCTCCCGTTCTACCACGCAGGTCTGCGCGCTACGGCAACGCTGAGTTCCACGCTCACCGCGAACTTCGGCATTGTCAATGGCTGGAACAATGTGGCCGATGATAACGAAGGCAAGTCCCTCCACGCGCAGCTCATGTGGAAGCCCTGCCCGAAATTCACGGGAATCCTCGGCTACATGGCCGGGCCCGAGGGCACTGGCGCGTATGGCGCCGGAATTGCGCCGAAGGGCAAGGGCAGCATCACAACGCAGCTGCTTGACTTCCAGCCGATCCTGCAGGTCAATAGCAAGCTTAAGCTGGCCGCCGACATCATCTACGGAAATGCCTACGGCACAGTCTCCGGTGTGCGAGCGGAGGGCAATTGGCTCGGACTTGCTGGCTACGCGCGTTACCAGCTCACACCGCAGTTTGCGGTTGCTGGCCGCGTCGAGGAGTTTGAGGACTCGGCCGGGGCGGGTGGTATCGGCCTGCGCACCGGCGCAGCCGGTTACACCCAGCTCCACTCCTACACGCTGACGGCAGAGTACGCCGCCATGCGCGGTCACATGATCTCGCGCCTTGAGTACCGCCACGACACTGCGAACAATAGCTACTTCAATGCAGGCACGGGCACCTCCAGGGATCAGGACACGATTACCCTCGGTGAGGTCTACAAGTTCTAAGCCTCCCCGAACCACTCCGAACGAAGAGCCGGAATCCGATATCGGTTTCCGGCACTTCGTTCGTTGTTACCACTCACCGACGGGCCGGTCATCGGGGTATCATAGGGAGGAGCTAACTCTAACCCATGCCGCAAGGAGCCATTTCATGATCAAAGTGGAGGCGCTGATCCGCCCGCAGAAGCTCGAGGATGTAAAGGCTGCCCTCGCCGAAATCGGAATTAAGGGGATGACTGTTACGGAAGTACGCGGGTCCGGCAAGCAGAAGGGCTTTACCCAGCACTATCGGGGCGCTGAGTACACCGTGAATCTCCTCCAGAAGATCAAGATTGAGATCGTAACGACCGACGACGAAGCTCAGAGTGTTGCCGCGGTCATCGCGGATTCCGCGCGCACCGGTGAAATCGGCGACGGCAAGATATTCCTGTTTCCCGTGGCCGAAGCGATTCGGATCCGTACGGGCGAAGAGGGCGACAGCGCTGTAAGCTGATGAGCCAATCACGGCAACCGCAAGGACGGCGCGCGTCCTCCGGACAGCGCCTGGTGCGACTCTTTATACTGGTCGTCGGAGCCGTCTCGATTGGCGGTTTCCTCTTGATGGACCCCATCGTCCGCACGCGGGCCAAACAAGATCGACTTTCGGCTGCGCGTCGCGACGGCAGTGCCACGATCGTTGACATCATCCAGCCACAACTCGATGTCTATGGCCGCCCGCAGGCTGCCCAGGTCATTATCCGGTTGAACGGTGATCTTGAGCCTACCACCGCGGTATTCGGTCTCTCGCGCATGAAGGTTGGCGGCGATGCCCACGTGGTCTACCGCGTGGGCCTGAGCGGCCGGATCTACATCGATCGCGTGGAACCTGCCGAGAGCGTACCGCGTTAGCCTGCGGAAGCGTCTGGCTGCTCTTTTGTCCCCGGGGGTCTACCCATGCCCATCTATGAGTTCCGCTGCAGCGGCTGTCGACGCAAGTTCCGCAGGCTGCTCGGCGTTACGGCATCCTCCGGCCCGCTCGCTTGCCCAACCTGCAAATCGACGGACGTGATCCGCCTCATCTCCCGGTTCGCGAGGGTCCGGACAGAGGATGACACGCTCGAAGCGCTGGCCGACGACATGGAGGCCCTCGGCGAAGACGCGGATAGTGGCGCGATGCGCCGGGTAATGCGGGACATGGGAAGCGCTCTCGACGACGACGGGATCGATGAAGAGATCGATGAGATGATGTCCGAGGCACCCGAGAGCGGCGACGATTTGTAGACATTCAGGTCCTGAGTGCATGGAGCATCGGCGCTTCGGGTACAATAGTGGCCGTGCGTCGGTCGAGGCCGGGCTCTGCGCCAACTCGTGACAAACTTCACAATCCGGTTGGCTGCACCGCTATAAGCGGCTGATTCGCCCTTGAGCTCGGAGGAACGTACCTCCATTGCGGGGCGTACACAGTGTGGAGGAATCGAGAGGTATGGGGAACTATCTGCCGCTGCTAGTCATTATCATCGTCGCCGCGGTCTTCGCCGGCGGGATGGTAACTGCGTCCGCCGTGCTGGGGCCCAAGAAGCCATCGGCATACAAATCTGCCCCCTATGAGTGTGGGATGACCCCGGTCGGCAATGCTCGCGAGCGCTTCCCCATCAAGTTCTACCTGATTGCAATGCTCTTCATTGTGTTCGATATCGAAACCATCTTCCTCTACCCATGGGCCGTCACCTATCGAGGGCTGCCCCATGCTGCCAAGGTCTTTGAGTTCAGTGAGATGGCAATCTTCGTCGGCATTCTCTTCGTCGGGTACTTCTATATCCTGGGCAAAGGAGCGCTCGACTGGGACGAGAGTGATGCCGCGCGCGCGGTGGACATCATGACTCCGGAAGTGCGGGCTCCTCGAGCGGCCATCCGATATGGCAACGAGGACTCCGGTCCCGTCAGCCTGGATGGAGTTCCGATGGGGATCCGTACTCCGTCGTATGGCGCCAGCTCACAGGAAGAGGTCTACTCGCTGCCCGTCCAGCCGCAGAGTGAGCCAGCACACGCCGGGAGAGCCTGAAATGACCCAGGAGACCGTAGAAGTCGCCGCGCCAACTGAGCGGCTGGAAGTAACGCGCGTCCGCTCTGCCTTTCCGGATGCCATTCTGGACGTCGATACGTTCCGTGGCGACACACGGATCATGGTGCGGCGCGAGCAGATTGTCGATGTTCTTCGGCTGCTGCGCGACGATCCGGACCTGCAGTATAACTTCTTCTCCGAGTGCCTGGGAGTGGACTATCTGGGCTTCCGAAGCGACTACCGCTTTGAAGTCGTCTACAACCTCTACTCCCTTCCCTACACGAAGGATGGCGTCTCCTACGGATTTAATCGCCGCATCTTTGTGAAAGCGCCGATACCGGGCGAAGTGCCTGAGATCCCGAGCGTCACCAGCATCTACCCGGGTGCGAACTTCCCGGAGCGCGAGATTTACGACATGTTCGGTGTGCGCTTTACGGGCCACCCGGACCTGCGGCGCATCTTGATGTCAGACGACTGGGTCGGTCACCCGCAGCGCAAGGACTTTCCGCTGGGCGGCGAACGAGTTCGTTTCCCGGGCGATAAATATGGTCCTGCTGTGGGCGAGGTGCCCGTGCAGCATCCGGGCGAGAGCTTCTACGGCAAAACGGGCGATGCGCAGGGCGAACACTATAACCGTTCCCGAACCCCCACCCCCGACAAGGGTCCGGGCACCGAGCTGCCGCCGGCGCGCACCCCAGGAGAGTAGGCACAGATGGCCATAGACAGCAGGCAGCTCGACGAGCTCAACAACTCTGTTACCGTGGCGCAGGGCATACAGATCGATGCCCTGGACGCACAGACCATGGTCGTCAACATGGGGCCGCAGCACCCGTCTACGCACGGCGTACTCCGTGTGGTGCTGGAGCTCGATGGCGAGATCATCGTCCGGGCTACCCCTCATATCGGCTACGTACACACGGGCATTGAGAAGGAGTTCGAGTACCAGACCTACATGAAGGCGGTCACGCTGACCGACCGCATAGATTATGTAGCCTCACTGCTCGAGAATGGCGCATACACGCTCGCGGTCGAGAAGCTGCTGGGGGTAGAGCCCCCGCCCCGCGGCCAGGTACTTCGCGTAATGCTCATGGAGCTCGAGCGAATTGCCAGCCACCTCGTCTGGCTCGGAACGCACTGCCTGGACATCGGGGCGATGACCATCTTCTTCTATGCGTTTCAACAGCGCGAGAAGATCCTGGATCTGAAGGAGATGATGTCCGGAGTGCGAATGATGACCTCGTGGATCGTCCCCGGAGGCCTTCGTGGAGACGCCCCCGACGGCTGGTTCGAGCGCGCGAAGGAGTTCTGCGACGGGTTCCCGCGCGCCGTCCGGGAGATCGAGAATCTGCTGAACGCGAATCCTATCTGGCGGGAGCGAACCCAGGGCGTCGGTGTCATCTCCATCGAGGACTGCCTCGCCCTCGGAGTGAGCGGTCCAACCCTGCGCGCAGCCGGCGTGGAGTTCGACCTCCGGAAGGCCGCGCCCTACTCCGGTTATGAGAACTACCAGTTCCATGTCCCAACTGGCGAGTTCAGCGATGTCTATGATCGGTACCGGGTCCGCATGGCGGAGATGCTCCAGTCCCGGGAGATCGTCAAGCAGTGTATTGAGACAATGCCCGATGGCCCGATCAATATCGACGACCGAAAGATTGTTCC